>DCVU01000137.1:0-5376 GCA_002327415.1 Smithella sp. UBA2180 | reverse complement strand
TATAAAAGAAAAACACAGGGTCTTTGTGGTGACTATCACCCTGGAAGACCAAGTGTAAAATGAAAGACTCCAGCTAAAGGACAAGACGGCACAAACGGTTCTCATTAACCCCTCGCAAGAAAAAAAAATTTCACGAGGGGTTTCTATTTTTCTCCTCTCTGACCCTATACTTGACTTGACGAAACATCCAATAATGAGCTATTATCAAAATCAAATTAAAGTTGAGTTAGTAAACCGAAAATAAAAGGGGGCACTTATGATAACATCAGTGGGAAAGGCAAAAGAAAAATGGTGTCCATTTGATAGAGGACAGGTTTCACCACGAGAAAACTCAGCCGGAACATGTCTTGGACCAGAATGTATGATGTGGAAATTTTGGATGCCTCCCCCGGGAACCCAGTCCGACGAAATAAATTCTTTGACCGTAGAGAAACATGGAAAGCGGGATTTAGATAAGAAAGGTTACTGCGGACTTACTGGCGTTTATTAACGGGAGAGGAAGCTGGAAATAAAGCCCTCAACTAACACAAGAGGCAGGGTCTATAGGCTCTGCCTTTTTTATTTCTGATTTCATTGATTATCATTTGTAATCTTCGACTCATCACCAAAATTCAATTTTAACACTTAGAGGAAGAAAGTGATATCCAGACGGCCTGTTGCCCAAATACCTTTTGCAAAGATTATAAAGAGGGGATGTAAAATTAGCAACACATTTTAGGAGAGCAACCGCCATGATGTGCTACCAACCTGATGCACAGCCGAAGCTGTTTTATCATTCCTTCAACCTTGATGAACGCATACCTGCCAATTCTGTTTTGAGGAAGATTCGAGGGCTGATTGACTTTGAGTTTATCTATCGTGAAGTCAAAGACTGTTACAGTGGAAGAGGTAATGTTTCTGTACCGCCACCCGTGATCCTCAAGATGATGCTCCTTTTGATTTTATATAATGTTCGATCCGAGCGTGAGTTGATGAATACCCTGGCAACAATTTAAAAGTATTCTTTCAGTTTTTGTTCACGGGTTTTGAATATCCGTAATGTTGTTGACAGATTTTTAAAAGATTCTTTGTCTACAGCACGCTGATATCAATGCTTTGCGAAAAAGATGTTATAAAAAAGCGCTTTGGGCAACAGGCCGTTAAGTTAAAGCATTTTCATGCCGGCATCAAAAGCTGTTAAATTTATCAGGCACTTATCGGCAGACATACTTTTTGTTATCTCTTTTTCAAAAACGCGGCGGTCAATCGGCAGCAGTGAAGTTCCCGCCAGCGCTCCGATCATGACGATATTGCTCAAAACAGGATTGCCCAAATCAACCGCCACCGATGTGGCATCAATTATCCAGTTCTTAGCCGAAATTTTTTCAAACATTGATTTCACTTCATCAATAGATGGGTATGTAAACTCACCGGTAATAACTCCCATAGGATAAACCATGCGCGAATTAGTCAGAACCGCAACATCGGGATTACCGTACTTGACCAGAACTCTGAGGGCTTCCACCGGCTCCAGAGCGATGACAATGTCTGCCCTGCCCTGCGGTATCTGCGGACTTAAAACGGATGATGAAGATACACGCAAGTGACTCATAACTGAGCCGCCACGCTGGGACATGCCGAAGGTTTCGCCAATTGTGACGATAAAGCCCGCGTTCACCAGCATTCCGGCGAGTACTCTGGAGGCCATAACGTTGCCCTGCCCGCCAACACCGGTGATAATGATGTTTGTAGGATCTTTTGCTAAAGATGTTTTCATCAAACAGTCTTCTCCGTTCTAATTATCGCTTTTTGCGGACAGATGGAATAGCAGACACCGCAGCCCGCACAGATTACTTCGTCAATTAACGCTTTCTTTTTTGTCCGATCCCAGGTCAGCGCCGGACAGCGGAAAATTCTCGCGCATAAACGGTTGCAGCCGCAGTTATCACCAAGACAAAGTTCCTCATTAACTTTCATTTGATATTTTCTCTTGCCTTTCTTTTCGGGGCTCAGAGCGCACGCCTGCTTCATTATCAGCACTTTCAATGAACCGCGCTCGGCCATAAAAGATGTCAGAATCTTGCTTGTTCCTTCCAGATCGAAGGGGTCGCTGACAGCGACTTTCGCTCCAATGGCCGCGCAGATTGCGGCGATGTCAACGGAAGGAAGCGGTTCGCCTATCGCGCTCTCATTAATACCGGGATGCGGCTGGAAGCCGGTCATCGCCGTTCCGGCGTTATCCAGAACAATGAAAGTAATATCCGCCTTGTTATGCCGGGCGTTGATGAGCGCAGGAATTACGGCATGATAAAAAGTGGAATCGCCGCAAACCGCCATGACTGGTTTATCCAAGCCGAAAGCTTCGAGTTTGGCAAAACCGCTGGCCAGGCCCGCGCCCGAACCCATGGAATGAAGTGTGCGCACGGTATGGAAACCAATCGCCGGAGAAAGCGACGCCATCGCGTAACAGCCGATATCGCCGCAGACAATGCCTTCGCGACCGTCCAGTTTCAGCGCCGTGTTAATGTTCCAGAAAGAAGCGCGGTGCGGACAACCAGGACAAAACGTCTGTTCCCGCGGGGGAATCAGTGGCGCTGCTTTTTCTATCTCCCGTTTATAAGCGGCGGGTAATGATTTAACTTTGACCTTCATTATCCTGCCCAAAGCGGCAGCGACAATATCCGGATTCAACTCGCCGACAGAAGGCAGGGTTTTATCCATTTTCCCGTAAAAGGTTTTGATACCGGTTTCCTTAAGCATTCCCATCGCGGCGACCTTGATATTTTCCTCGAGAAAAGGAAGAACTTCTTCCACAACCATAATCTTATCGGTCAGGCGCAGATATTTTTTCAAAAGCCTCTCAGGCAGCGGCCAGGTGCAGCTTAATTTCAAAATCCCCACACGCTTTTGCAGATTCAGCAAATCAACATTTTCCCTGCTATAGAGATAACAGGCGCTGCTGGTGATTATCAGAAGTTCCGGATGTTTGGGGCCAGTGTAATTATTAAAAGGACTTTTTTCAAAAAGTTCCGCTGCCGTTTGCAATTTTTTCTGTTGAAGGCCGTGTTTGATGACAACTGGCGTGCTGACGACCGGACCTCTCATCGGATCCATGACCGAGCCTTCGGAAATAAAACGGGCTGTGCGGAATTTTTCCGGCAGTTTGCCGCAAATAACGTTGCCGCTCGCGTGCGACATGCGTGTGACTGAACGCAGGATAACAACATTTCTGATTTTCTCGGATAACTCAAACGCCCACTTGGTCAAATCCTTGGCTTCCTGAAAATTTGCCGGCTCCAGAAGCGGGATTTCCAGCATGCGCGCGAAATACCGCGATTCTCCCTCGTTGACACTCGACAGAGCGCCGGGATCTTCACATTCAACCAGCACTATTCCGCCGCGCGTTCCCGAAGAGGCAAGATGCAGAAGAAAATCGGAGGCGACATTGACTCCGTTTTGCTTCATCACGCACATCGAACGCAAACCGGAGAAAGAAGCGGCAGCGGCCACTTCCAGAGCGACCTTTTCGTTGGTTGACCATTCCACGTAGAGGTTTCTCTCATTGGCGACATCAGATAAGCGTTCGATTACTTCCGATGAAGGCGTGCCAGGATAACCGGAAATAACACTGACGCCCGCCTCCAGCGCGCCGCGCGCAATGGCTTCATTGCCCATGAATAAAACTTCGGTTTTGGCCGGTGACAATAATTTGCTCATAATCTACCGAGAACTCCCAAATATTTCAGCACTACTGGATCACGTCCGTCTAAATACAATAAATTTTTTACTGATCCGCTTTTTTTGATGATATTTTTCAGCGCTTCTTCTTTCTTTTTTACGGCCGCGTCTTTCAGTTCCTTCAAACTCTCCGCAGGAGCTTCCCAAACTTCCAGAACTCCCCTTTTTACGGCAAGATCGACCAGTTCCCTGCCCTTCTGTGTTCGCACAATCAACTGATTCCACTGCCGGACTTTGTCCCAACTACCGGCAAAGCGCGCCGAACCGACCGAGATATCCGCATATTCCGCCGTGCTGTCCAAACAATAATGACAGGCTTCCTGGATACAGTCCTGCACCTCGTCAAAGGGAACTGACTTTGCGCCATCACTAGTGTAGAGTTCCAGAATATTTTTACCTGCCGGAATATCCATTTTGGTGATTGATTCAAGAGCAATATTTTTCTTCAGCAGTAACTTTGCATATTTCTCCGCGGAAAGCGTCCAGCCGCAGTACAAACCAACGACCAGTTTCAATTGATTGATTTTGTTTTCATTCTCATTTTTTTTGTTCAGCCTCATCTTGCCCAGCGCCAGCGCTTGACACGGAGTAGCCACTATTCCTATATTACCTTTATCTTCCGTGGCTAATTGATTAAAAGCGGCAACTGTAGGCGATACCGTAAATTTGCTTCCCGCATTTTTCCTTATCTCTGTTTTATCTTTTACAATAGCGCCGTTTTGTATAAATTCCTGATTGCGGCATGAAACGATGGCGGAATCAATCAAACCTTCGGACAACGCCAACTCCATTAAAGCCGTTACCGTGGCCCCATGCTGAGCAATTTTACGCAATTCAGGATCGGTAGCCTGAGAAAAATAATAACCTTTAATCGCGCCTATTTCCGTAGTGAAGTCATCTGATTCAAAAAGAAGTTTTCTTAACGCGGCGAGGTCAGTAGCCGTCCGGGGACAAAAAGCGTAGCACTTGCCATCTTCAAGATCACATTGATGCAACTGCACCGTCCGGTCATGATATATAACCTGATAAGGGCAAAGATTTACGCAGGCGCCACAACCGGTGCACAATCCTTCATCCAGTACGTATTTTTTCAGATGTTTCTGGTTGTTTTTGCTCATTTAAAATCTTTTTAGCCGGGCGATTAGCAAATAGCCCCTACATCCAAATTACGATCTCACTCTATAAAACTGTGCTTTTATATCCCATCACGGTACCCAAGGCAAGAAAATGATACTTTTCAACAAAAATATTTTAGTCGTAAATTATTCAAAACTATTAGAATAATTTAGCTATCTTGGACAATAGATAAACTATTTTAATATTTTGCATAAATATTTAATTGAGGTTGACATCCGCTTGTTCTTGTATTATGAAGCGCCAGACAAAAATGAATATTCCCCAGTAGCTCAGTCGGTAGAGCGGCTGGCTGTTAACCAGCATGTCCGTGGTTCGAGTCCGCGCTGGGGAGCCAATACATTACGGGACTGGGCACTCCCACAAGAAAACCCCGTTCCGAGCCAAAGCAAAGTGCACCTGTCAGGGCAGCCAATCTCCCTGACAGGTGCACTTCTTCTTTTACGATCCTGATTTCATCTACGAGTAATTTTAAATATTCTTTTCCAAAGTTCGATGTTCTATCTTGAAATTTCTCTTTTAATG
>DCVU01000004.1 GCA_002327415.1 Smithella sp. UBA2180 | reverse complement strand
ATTTAGGTGGTAAAGCATTACAGCCGCGAACTTATATAATAAACGCGACGGATAATCAACTGGCAAAAAGAAAAAATATAATCAAAGGTATGAAATCCCACAGCAAGCTGTGGGATAGTTCAACTTGCCAATTCCGCTGTGCTTCGCTTTCGGAATTGGAGTTTCACTAAAAATAAAGGGCTTTAGAATCATTTCCTAAAGCCCTTTACTATTTCATATCTGTGGTTTACTGTTATGGCAGCTTGTTTTAAGCGCCATTGCCATTGTTATCCAGTCCTTTTACCCTCACGGCGCGCTGAAATCTTTTTTGATAATAGGGTGTAGCAAGGCTGTCAATCCTGACACCTTTGCTTCTGGATGAAGCGTGAACAAATTCATTATTGCCGATGTAAATTCCCACATGCCCTAATGACCGTTTTGTGTGGAAAAAAATAAGGTCGCCTTCTGTGAGATTTTCACGAGTTATACTGATGCCGACTTTGGACTGTTCACTTGCCTTACGAGGCAATGTTACATCAAAAATGCGGTAAATCTTTTGTACAAAGGAGGAACAATCAATTCCTTTCAGGCTGGAGCCGCCAAATCTGTAAGGAGCGCCGATGAAGCCCGTGGCCACTTTAACAAACAACTGCATTTCGTCGGGGCTGCTCCATTTCCCCAAAAGCTCTTCTTTTCTGCTCTGTTCATCTTGCTGACTAAGGTTAATGATACCTTGATCATCGTTTTCGCTGTCAATATCTTGAGAATCTTCACCTTCTTCTATATCTTCATTTCCCTGAGCGACGATTGATTCTTCCGGTTCGTAAGCCGGTTTTACTAGAACAAGTTTTTGCCCGACGCGCAAACTCTTGCTGTTGACGTGATTAAGAGCCATAATCTTTTTCATGGGTTGATGCGTTTTCTGGGCTATTCGAGATAAAGTGTCACCTTTCCGGACAGTATAATAAGCCGGTTTAGCATTTGATTTTGCAATGCTTTTTGAAGACTCTTTTGTGGAAATACTTAAAACTTGATTTTTTTTGATTCCAGATTTCGTAAGATTGTTCGTTTCTTTTATCTGGTTGACGCTGACGCCAAATTTTTTGGAAATGCTGTAAAGGGTGTCACCATTTTTTACCTTATACTGTGTTGCAAAAACGTTTGAACTAACACTAAGTAACAAAATTAGGACGAAAAGTCCTGAAAACGCTAGAATCTGCCGTTTCATAATGAAATGCCTCCTTTGTTATTGGGGGTATTATCCTATTAACGGTGTATATATTTCGATTTAATGTCATATTTATAACCGAAAACTAAACAAATTTACTTATACACCTACTGTACATTTATTCCAGCAATGTACAACCAACTACAAATTTGGGGTTAACCTACTAAATAAATACCTGTCTGTCAAACTTATTTTGTAATTTGTGGCGGGTATTATATTGTAAGTATATGTTTAAATTTATTTATTGGCGGGAAGTAGCTGCCCCCGGGTATGGTAAATTATCATTGGATTTTATATGGATTTTCAGCTATTGCAATGCCTGTCTTAAATAATCTTCAGACGGGGGTTGGTTTGCCTGAGAGCGGTTTAAGGTCATCAAAATGCGTAAAAGGATTATTTATTATGCGATTTCCTGGCAGAATTATTTCAATAATCTTAGTCTTGATCTTAACTTATTTTGTTTTTGATGTGGGACGCTATTTTGTCTATCCGAATGTCGCTTATCTGAAAAAAAATCGGCCAGAGAAAACTGCTTTTATGAAGTACAGGGAGAAAGTCTGGCAGGAAAAAGGAATAAAAAGAAAGATTACCAATATTTGGGTGCCACTGTCGGGCGTGTCGCCTTATGTCATGAAGGCCGTGATTATATCCGAGGATGATAAGTTCTGGTCTCACGAAGGATTTGATTTCGAGGCCATGCAAAAAGCTCTGGAGAAGGATATCAAGAAGAAGAAATTTAAAGCCGGCGGCAGTACGATTTCTCAGCAACTGGCAAAAAATTTGTATCTTTCACCATCAAAAAACCCGATTAGAAAGTTAAAAGAGGCAATCCTAACCTGGCGATTGGAAAGTAATTTAAGCAAAAGAAGGATTATGGAACTTTACTTAAACGTTGCCGAATGGGGTGATGGGGTTTACGGAATTGAAGCAGCGGCGCGAAGACACTTTGGAAAAAGCGCGGTCGGATTGACCGCCCGTGAAGCGGCGGTGCTTGCCGCTGTTATACCCAATCCCCGCAGATATCGAACTGACGGTACGTCAAGATACGTAGGGAACCAGTCGGAAAGAATTTACCAGATAATGGTGCGCCGGGGAATTGTTATACCTGAATATGATGATGTAATTTCCGAAAAGGATGAAAATAATAAGGACACAACCGGACAAGAGCAACAAAAAGACATCGTTCAGGAAGAACAGAACATAAGTCCTGCTCTTCCTGATACGGAAAATAAATCAAACCCCTAAAGATTTAATTTTATACCAACCGGGTATAATACCAAGTAAGCTTTCAAAAATTAAAATATGAATTTTTGAAAGCAACTTGTTATTATAACATTTCTATAGACGTGGCCATGGAAACGCCGCCGCCGCCGCAGAGGGTAGCCAGTCCAAGGGTTTTGCCGTGTTTTTGCATGGCATGAATCAGAGTTACCATAATACGGCAGCCGGTAGACCCCACCGGATGTCCCAGGCCAATGCCCGATCCGTTGATATTGGTAATTTCACGTTTTAAACCAAGCTCCTTTTCACAACCGAGATACTGACCGGCAAATGCTTCGTTGACTTCCAGCAGTTCAAAAGCATCCAGGCTAAGTTGCGGGTCGCTTTTGAGCAGATTTTTTACGGCCGGAACCGGGCTTAAGCCCATCACGGAAGGATGACAGCCGCCAAGTCCTGAGGAACGTATCCTGGCGATCGGTTTCAATCCTAATTCCCTGGCTTTTTCAGCGGACATGATGATCATGGCCGAAGCGCCGTCATTGAGTCCCGAGGAGTTACCGGCCGTAACTTTGCCGACCTTGGGGATAAATGCCGGTGGTAATGCCCGCAATTGTTCCATCGTCATTCCGGAACGGAAATGTTCATCCTTGTCGAAGATAATGGGCGGTTTGCCCTTTTTCTGGGGGATTTCAATGGGTACGATCTCGTCTTTGAAATCACCATTTTTGGTGGCGCGCTCGACGTTGTTATGGCTGCGCAGGGCGACTTCATCCATTTCCTCGCGGCTGATGTTCAGAAGCTGAGCGATCAGTTCCGCGGTATGGCCCATGATATAGGGTTTGCCCTTTAAACTTTCGAAAGGCTGGCCTGATTTGACGGGACCATCGTCGGACAACGGCATGACATATGAGCCGCAATGTAATGCGCGAATCATGGAATCGACAAAAACAGTGTCCTGCAGGCGGCAGCCCCAACGGGCGTCTAAACAGACATATGGTGTTCCGGACATCTGCTCAACTCCGCCGGCCAGAATAATATCGGCCATACCGGCTTTGATCATGGCTGCGCCGGAAAGTACGGCTTCCATCCCGGAAATACATACACGATTCATCGTAACGGCGGTTACGCTTTCCGGAATACCGGCTAAAAGAGCTCCTACACGAGCAACGTTAAGCGTATTACAGGATTCAAGACAACAGCCGAACCTGACATCGTCAATCATAACCGGATCTATTCCGGCACGCTTGATGGCCTCCTTCATGGCGACCGCTGCAATACGGGCTCCGATCATGTCCTTTAATGCGCCACCGAATGTTCCGATAGCCGTCCTACACGCTGAAACAATTACTACATCTTTCATTTTGTAAACTCCTTGTATTGAAATAATTTTTTCTTCTTTTAAAGCGGGGTTATTTAAACGGGCTTTACAGAAGTTATTTTTTAATAAGGCTGTGAAATTTTTTAAATCCGTCGCGGCGAACGGCGGTGTGAATAGTTAAACAATTACAAAAAATATGTCAACAATAAAATTAATTTAGCTAAAACTGTGATTGCCCGCTTCGATTCAGGAATCCGTTTCATACAAATGAAGGTATTTCCGCATTTAACGCATTAACACGATCACCATGACCAGAGAGCCCAGAATAAATCTGTACCAGACAAAGGGAAGAAAATTCCTCGTCTGAATATATCGAAGTAAAAACCCTATACTGAGGATGCCGGTAATGAAGGAAACCAAAATGCCGGTAATAAAATTAATATTTACCACGGACGGATGTGATATAAGAAAGGGCAGCTTAACCAGAGCGGCGCCAAATATAATGGGTGCGGCGAGTAAGAAAGAAAACCTGGCTGCTCCTTCTCTGGTCAGTCCCATCGACAATCCCATGGTCATGGTGATCCCCGAACGTGAAACTCCTGGAATAATCGCCAGTGCTTGAGATAATCCGATTAAAAGACTGGTTTTAAAAGTTATACGATTCATCTCAATATTCTTGACGCCCCGCCGATCCGCCCAGTACAAAAGAACACCCAACAGGATCAGCATGGTCGCGATTAAAACAGGCTCCCGGAAGATGGTCTCGGCTTTCTTCTCCAGCAGAAAACCCATAACTGCTCCGGGGATAGTGGCCACAACCAGATACCAGAATAATCGGCCGTCCGTGCTGCGAATATTGGTCAATCCCTTTGTGATTAAATTCAGCCAGTCTTTCCAGAAGTAAATTGCAACGGCAATAAGAGTGCCAATATGGAGGGCAATATCAAAAGTAAGTCCGGGATCATTCCATTTAAAAAGCCAGGGAACAAGCACCAGATGTGCCGAGCTTGATATAGGCAGAAACTCACCCAATCCCTGAACTAATCCGAGCATAGCCGCTTGTAATGTAGACAATCAACACCTCGTTACTTATAATTGATGGAACTATATTGAATCTTAGATCGGCATGCCATACAGTATTTTGCTTTAATTGTCTATGAGATTCCACCCACAATATAATCATTACCGTAATATTCAATGTGTTGCTATAATAGAAAGATATAGACCTTTTTATTTGAAGTCTTGGATACCCACAAAATAAATACTTCTAACGCTTCAGGAGAAGTTGACACTTCAAATTTATATGACTGAATATAATAACGGTGTTTTTCTGAAGCTATTTGGTTCATTTCTATCTCCTTTCCCGTAAATCAATAGGAAATATAGATAGATGATGAACCTGTGTGGGCTAAGTTGCAATCATCATTTTGTTACGTATAGAACCTTTGTAGGTGAAACCAATAGACCACATTTGATAAATTTTTTTATTTCCCTCGGGTTCAACTCACACCTTAAGAAACAACCGCCATCCCGCATACAGCGATTCCGGAATCAAATCCAGAGCGCCGGACGCTTCGGCTACAGGCGTGAATCCACAGGCGTCGCAATTGATCTCGCCCCGGCTTTTTACATAGCAGCCTTCGGTAATGGTGCCATCCGGATCGACATTAATCAGGATGTCGTCATGGCAACGCCAGCGATTGTCAATCATTGCCCTGAGCCGACCGGTCGAATTTAAAATGGGGAAGCCCGATTTTTTTAGTTTAAGTAATTTTTCAATAGCGGCGCAGCGATCTTCGGGTGAAAGAGAAAGGTCATCTTCTCCCTGATTGTAAGGATAGAAAAACTGAACGGTCATGCCTTGCAGTGCCGGCATTTCCTGCACCCACTTTGCCAAAGATTCAACATCACGCCAGTTGCGGCGATTCAGTGTGCAATGAATAAAAACCCGGGGATGTTTTGTTTTTTTAATGTTGGAGCAAATAAGGTCAAAGGAATCACTCCTCAATTCATCGTGCGTTTCCTTCACACCGTCGAGACTTACCCAGAGAGTGTGGGCTGGAATATATAAGGGCAGTGTGCCGTTGGTTGTTACTGCCACACGCAGGAAGTGTTTTCGGGCATAAAGGACAAGATCGTGAAGGCGATAAGAACCGTCGCGCCACAAAAGCGGTTCACCGCCTTCGAAAACAATCAGTCGTGTGCCGAGTTTGTACAGTGAGTCCATGACCCCGGTTGCCGTGTCCCATGACATGTGAGCTGCTTTGTCATCAGAACGAAAATGAAACGGACATGCCAGGCAGGTCAGGTTGCAGCGATACGTAACTTTAAAACTGGCCAGCAGCGGAATTTTTTGTCCCAGAATTTTTCTCTGCAGAAAGAACCACGAAAGGTCTAATGGCCAAGGTAATCGAGCCGTTTTAATATTTCCGTGATTTGCCTGCAATGCGGTATGACAGTTCTCCCAATTTGATATTTCCTCAAAAACTATATAAGTAAAAAATGAGCATGTCAACATTATAAAAAACAGCATAAGCATGCTAATTATTTCACAGTCCGGGTTTTTGGGGGATAATCTGGATATCTTAATTTTTTATTAATGATTAGATCAGCCGGGTGGAAATTACAAGCAAATTGGTATAAGTATTGATTGACATTGCCTGGTGAGAACTTATATTATTCTTGACGTAAATTAAGAAAGAGGCAAAATAATGAATGATATTTATTCGGCTGTAAAAGTGACTGATAATGTTTACTGGGTCGGCGCCATAGATTGGACGATCCGCGATTTTCATGGATACACAACGCCGCGCGGCAGTACTTATAACGCCTATCTGGTGATGGCGGATGATATTACCTTAATTGATACGGTTAAAGCTCCTTTTATGAGTGAGATGCTTACTCGTATTAAATCCGTAGTTGATCCTTCCAAAATAAAATATATCATTTCCAATCATTCCGAAATGGATCATTCCGGTTGTCTGCCCGAAGTAATTGACTTAATCAAACCTCAAAAAGTTTTCGCTTCGGCAACTGGCGTAAAAACTTTGAAAGAATTATTCCATAACCAGCATGAAATCACACCCGTAAAGGATGGAGAAACTCTCAGTCTGGGCAATATGAAATTGACGTTTATGGAAACGCGCATGATTCACTGGCCGGACAGTATGTTTACTTATCTGGCCAAAGATGAGTTTTTGTTTTCGCAGGATGCTTTCGGTATGCATCTGGCGACGCTGGAGCGCTTTGCCGATGAGATTCCGGCGGCGACTCTGGAATATGAAGGTGCGACATATTACGCTAACATAGTTTTGCCTTATTCGCCGATTGTTTTGAAGGCTCTGGAAAAAGTGGCGGCATCAGGCTTGAAAATAAAAATTATCGCTCCCGATCATGGACCGATATGGCGCAAAGATCTTGGTTGGATTATTGAGCTTTATAAAAAATGGGCTTCGCAAAAGCCGGCAGCCAAAGCGGTTGTGGTTTACGCGACGATGTGGCATTCTACCGAAAAAATGGCCCGCGCCATCAGCGAATCTCTGGCGCAGGAAGGCGTCAAGGTGAAACTCTTGTCCATGAATGAAACGCACCGTAGTGAAGTTGTTTATGAAGTGCTTGACTCGGGAGCGTTGATCGTCGGTTCGCCGACACTCAATAATAATATTCTGCCGCAGATGGCGGATGTGATGACCTATCTGAAGGGATTGAAACCGGTAAATCTGATTGGCGCGGCTTTCGGCTCTTACGGCTGGAGCGGAGAATCGGTCAAACATTTAGAAACAATGCTCAAAGAAATGAAGGTGGAAATTGTTGCTGAGTCAGTTGCCGTGAAGAACACCCCCGGAGACAATGTCCTGGAAAAATGTCATGAGATGGGTAAAACTATTGCTGCGGAGTTGCTCAAAAGAACGGCTGTGAATTAAATAGAAGGAGTTATTCGTTCGTCTTTACTTACGGAGGAGACTGTGTCGCAATAATAAATATAACCATTTAATGTCCTCC
>DCVU01000007.1 GCA_002327415.1 Smithella sp. UBA2180 | reverse complement strand
AATAAATTAGCTTGAATGTCTGATACTAATATAAAGCATGATGATAGAATTGACAACAGATTTTTAAATTATTCATTAAAAAAGATTATGCCATCAAAAAAATGTAGTTACAGGCTGATAATACATAAAAAAAGGCTTACATCATCATATTTTAAAGGGGCCCGTTAGTTAAAAAGGACCCCCGTTAATATTTTAATAAAAACAAAAAGCTCTCTTTTTTATACTCTGCTGAGCATTGTTGCGCCGGCATTTCCGAAAGCGCCGCAAAGTGAAGCTACTCCATATTTGGCATCCGTACGATCAGTCTTCATAATACTGTGCAAGGTAACCAGTATGCGGCATCCGCTTTGTCCCAACGGATGGCCGATCGCTAAAGCCCCACCCCAAATGTTCACATTATCAAAAGGAGCGTTCTGAGCAATGCCCAGTTCTCTCAAACAAGCCAGAGACTGGCTGGCGAAAGCTTCGTTGAGTTCCCAAACACCGATGTCACTTACTTTTTTGCCAGTACGTGCCAAGAGTCTCTGGACAGCGGGAATAGGACCGATGCCCATAAGTGTAGGATCGCAACCGCCTAAAGCGCCGGCTTCATATTTGATGCTGTAAGAAAGTCCCAATTTGTCGGCCTTGGAGCGTTCCATCAAAAGAAGAGCCGCCGCGCCGATTGTGAGAGGAGAAGAAGTGGCCGCGGTTACAACTCCATCCGGTTTGAAAGGAGTTTTCATCGTTGCCATTGATTCCATAGAGATATCTTCACGAATCCATTGGTCGTAATCTGCCACAAAAGATGAACCATCGTCTTTTAAAGCTTCTATCGGGATGATTTCTTTTTTGAATTTTCCGGCCTTGGTAGCTTCAGCAGCTTTCTTATTGCTCCAGTAAGCCATGTTTTCCATGTCCTTGCGGCTGACTTTATAAACTTCTGCAACTTTTTCAGCCGTATTGCCCATGGGAATTTCTGCAATATTGTATCTCTCCAGCAGACGTGGCGGGAAATCCATATGCATGGCCATGAAAATTTTCTGCATGTCTTCTATGCCGGAAGCGATGTAGGTGTCGCCTTCACCGCACATAATAGCGCGGGCAGCGTGCTGAGTAGCAGCCATGCCAGAGGGGCATTGCATTGTCAGAGTATTGGTAGGAACGGATTCCGGAAAACCACCGGCCAGCCAGGAAAGACGGCCGATATCATTCTGCATGCCGGTAATGTTGGCACAGCCTACAAATACTGATTCGATATCTTCTGGTTTTACTTTAGGATTACGGGCAAACAATCCCTCATACACTTTTGTCAAGACCTCATCAGGTCTTAACATTCTAAACCATCCTTTTTCGTGGTGCGCCCGGGAATGGGGTGACCTTACGCCATCAATAATTACACACTCACGCATTGTATAGCCTCCTGTTTTTTAATGTTTTGATTTTTATCAATTGTTACAATGATAAAGTATTAATTTAGGCTGCTTAATTTGATAAATCAAATATTTAAATGAATAACATTGATATTAAATGAACATAGGTCATTACATGACCACAGGTCAAATCTTTTACGATTTCCTACCTTTGTATAACGTTGATGTCAAGAAATATTTATAATCAAATAATTGCCGGAGTAGAAAATTACTGATCTGAAAAATGACCAACGTGGGAGGACAATGTATTTATATAGCTAAGCTAATTGGCATAAATTAAGGCAAGAACAATAGCGGATTGCGTGCTTTGCCCTGCAAGCGTATTTCAAAATTTATATATGCTTCACCGGTATCGTCTGTTTCTGCCATCAGGGCAATTGCGTCCCCTTTTTTGACAGTTTGATCTATCCTTACGTATCTTTTTCTCAGATGTGTATAAACCGTGGCAAAATTGTCTTTATGCCGAATAATAACCGTTTCCCCATAATTTTTTAGACTGGAAGAGAAAATAACGATGCCGGATGCCGCCGATTTTACCTTTGTTTCCGTAGTGCAAACAATTTTAATCCAGTTATTGTAAGTCTTGTTAGGCTGGAGGCCGAAACTGGTCTTTACACTGCCGCGTACCGGCCAAATAAATCTATTTTTATCTATTTTTATTTCTTCCTCAGCGTTTTTCAATTTAGATTTAGATTCTACTCTTCCTTCGGAAGCATTTTCTTCCGAAAAGATCTTTAGCGGCGCAGGCTTTGCCGGAACAACTATTTTGGACAGTTGTTTTTCAGAAGATTTTGTAATAGGTGCGGCTTCCTTCTTATAAACTGCGGCAGGCATCTCTTTGACGGAATGTACTTTTTCTTTTGCATTATCCGTGGTTTTTACATTTGTATCGATATTGTCTATTATTTGGGTTGCTTCCGGTATGAATAGAACATCGCCTTCCTTAATTGAATTGAGATCAGTTGCATTATTCGTTTCGGCTAAATTTTGTAACCGTACGTGATAAGAGTTGGCGATCATCTGGGCTGTTTCATTTTTTTTAACCCGGTGGTAAATGCCCATTGTTTGCGCTTTTTGCATTTGCGGACTGAAACAAGAAAGAATGAGAGGTAATCCAGATAGAATAAAAAAAAACAATATCAGGATGGATGGTTTTATTTTTTCCATCCGCTCTCCCCAATCAGGCTGACAAAGCGGCATTCGCCTAAATCTTCTCTGGTGATTTCTTGCGGATTTTCTAAAGAACGAGTAAGTTTATATAAAGTTTGCACATCGCGACTACCGACGGGAACAACCATTCTTCCGCCGGCGGCAAGCTGTTCGATTAAATACTGGGGAATTTCCGGTGCCGCGGCTGTGGTAATGATCGCGTCGAAAGGAGCTTCGTCTTTCCAGCCGTAAGAGCCATCGCCGACTCTTAAGGCTACATTGTAAAAATTAAGCTTATCAATAATTTTACGCGCGTTTGCAGACAGAGAAGCAATGCGTTCGATAGAAAAAACACGATCGGCAAGAGATGCCAGCACCGCCGTTTGATAACCGGAACCGGTGCCTATTTCCAGAATCCTTTCATTTCCCTTTAACTCCAATGCCTGCGTCATGAGCGCGACTATGTATGGTTGAGAGATGGTCTGATGTCCGTCAATAGGAAGAGGACTGTCATTATAAGCCTGATCAATTAAACCTTCATCAATAAAAAGATGACGCGGAATGGTGTCCATGACTTTCAATACTCGAATGTCGGTTATATCGCGCGCTTTGATTTGCGTTTCAACCATCCGTGTCCGCTGCTTCTTGTATCTATCCATTAAATTGCCTGTATTTTTTCTTTCTTTGCTGGAATCCGGTAAATTTCCTGAATCATTTCATGCCGCCGCAAGCCCAGTGCTTCCCGTGTAACGATCAGATAATAATATTGCAGTTGGGCTTTTTGACGAATAGCATTGAATTGCTCAATGCTCAAGTTGATTTCTTCACAGATCAATTGCTTTTTCTGTAATATTT
>DCVU01000029.1 GCA_002327415.1 Smithella sp. UBA2180 | reverse complement strand
GTAGAAAGCCATGATTAACAATTTCTTATCAGATGCAAGTATCGAGGAGGATATAAATGACACAACCAGAGAAACAATCTTTTGCTACTCTTGAGCCATTATTTTTTGGACGGGTCATGCGGGTGTTTTGTGGCGTTGGTTGCTTCATTTTGATTTGGTATATAGGCGTGGACACGTTGACGCTGATCGGTGTCGCTGCTTTAGCCATCCTGGGCGCTTCACTTATCATTGGAGCAATCGTGCGGAATCCCGGATGCGAAATCACAGCGATTCCCAATCTGTTTCTATCCGAAAAAAAGCAGGTTCATTGCATATGATCTGGACACCCTTGGACAGGGTGGAACATAGCGTGAGGCGCCTCAAAGGCGAGCATGATGATCATGCTAACTGAAACGCCACTGAAGCTGACGAGTGTTCTGTTACTCGCAACTTAGCGTCGGGGCGTTGTTCGACATTGTGGGCATTATATGATCTGTTACTGTTTCCAGTACACTGCACTGGACATAAGAAATGATGTAATTCAAAACAATGGTCAGTCCCCATTGTTAAAGAGAATTATTTCGGCAAGAAAACAAGGACCCTGCCAGTGCGACATAAAAAATCCTAAAGGGACTTGATGCATAGACGACGTCCGCCGTGTTGTGGACATTGCCATCAATGACCTAAAGAATAGTAGACTCTAGCTCAATAAATCTATTATTTCTTGTTTTCGATTTCTTTGAGAAGCTTTCTGGCCCCAGGCCAGTCATACAATTCGGAATCCCAGTAATAAGTCGGGTTTTTTGTTGACAAACATCGGTTGAGTTCATCCCGTGCCTTATCGTATTTTTTGAGATTTAAATAAGCCTTACCCAGGTTCACACTGGCAAGGGTAAGATTCGGATCTTTCTTCACTGCTTCTTCAGCGCACTTCTCTGCTCTTTTATTGTCATTCATGGGCCATGGCAAGCCCATATATATAGCAGCAAGAATAGCGTTGGACAGTATAGCAAACCTGTGATCCGGATTAAGGCTTATCGTCTTTTCAAGTTCTTTTTTTGCCCTCTTTACCTGTCCTGCGGCGCTGAATACTCCGGCAAGCTCAGCAAGTCTTATGTTTGCCAGCCCTACCCAGTAATGTCCTCCAATCGATTGCGGATTAAGATGTACCGCGTTTTGTGAATAGCTCAATGTCTCTTTATAAAGCTGTTCGCGTTTTTCCTTATCGCGTTCTTCATCAGCTTTTTTAAAGGTCATCTCGGCAACTTTCCAGGAAAGAAGCTCTTTGCATTGAGGATATTTTTCAAGAGCATTTTTGAATAAGACAATGGCTTTATCAAGGCTGGTTTTATCCTTGTGCATCACACTCAACAATTGCCAACCCTTCTCCAATATTTCCTGTACATCTTTGTCATTTGTAACGTCCGGCGATTTAGCGTAAACCGGTGCAGCTATGAAAATTGTCAGGATAAAAATCACGGGTATAAATCCCAAAACAGGCCACGGAGTTTTATACCCTCCGCTGTGCGGGATTGTTTGACTTACAAATTTCAATGCACTTTGTTTTTGAAATTTGAGTCTCACAATAAAAAGTTGAATCAGTTTTCTTTTATTTTTCATAACGATTCTCCTTTATGTTTTATACTTAAAAATTTGTTTTATATTCGTTAAGAGGTTAGTTATTCCCGCCGTTATTTTTATAGATACTGACTTTTATTAAGCCAATAAAAATATGAGTCCGCGGTTAGATACAAAATCCAGTTTCACATCAACCAGATTTTTCATACTTATCCAGTTTCTTTCGCAGAGTTTTACGCGTAATGCCTAGGCGGCGTGCAGCTTCGCTTTTATTGCCGCCGCAAGCGTTGATCGCTTCCAGAATACTTCTTTTTTCCACTTCCTCTAACGGCATGTTCTTCGTAAAGTCAGGTCGCTCACTGCTCTCCGCAATCGGATTAGCTGCCATCAGCAGCGCAATCTCATCGGCATCAACATATTCGGAGCGTGATAGAACAACGGCTCGCTCCACTGCATTCATCAGTTCACGAACATTCCCCGGCCATTTATATTGCACCAGCGTCTCCATCGATTGTGGCGTGAAGCCCTTGATACTTTTTTTATTTTTTGCAGTAAATATTTCCAGAAAATGCTGAGCTAAAAGAGGGATATCTTCTTTCCTGTCTCTTAATGGCGGCACATTCAACGCCACAACATTGAGCCTGTAAAAAAGATCTTCACGAAAGCGCTTCTGCTCCATTTCTTTTTTCAAATCTTTATTGGACGCGGCAATCACACGAACATTGACCGCGATCACTTCCGCACCGCCCACTGGAGTTAATTCTCTTTCCTGTAAAACACGCAAAAGCTTTACCTGCATCGCGGCTGACATTTCACTGACTTCATCCAGAAAAATACTACCACCATCCGCCTGCCGGAATTTACCTTCCCTTTTTTTATCCGCTCCGGTAAAGGCTCCCTTATCATGCCCGAAAAGTTCTGATTCCAAAAGTGACTCAGTCATTGCCGCACAATTTATTTTTACAAATGGCGCGTCTTTACGCGGGCTGTTATAATGAATGGCATTGGCAATCATTTCCTTGCCGGTGCCCAATTCACCGGTAATCAGGACAGTGGCTTCTGTTGCGGCTACCTGCTCCGCAGTCTCCAAAAGCCTGATCATCAGCGGACTGCGACCGATCATATTTTGTCTGTCAAAGTTCTCGTCCAACCTTGCTTTCAAATATTCATTTTCTTTCTTGAGCCGATTGTGCTCAGTGGCACGATTGATGGCAATTTTAAGCTCATCGAAATCTAGTGGTTTAGTAAGATAATCATACGCTCCTTTCTTCAATGCAGCAACGGCGGTCTCAACGGAAGCATAGGCTGTCATAATAATAATGGGAATAGCCGAATTGATAACTTTAATTTGTTCTAAAGCTTCAATGCCGGAAACCTTGAGCATTCTGATATCCATCAAAATCAAATCAAATGCCCGCTTGTGCACTTTCTCAATCGCTACCGAACCGTCATCAGCTTCTAATATTTCATAGCCCCAACCACCCAATAGTTTTGTGGCTCTTTCGGTTTTGTTGTA
>DCVU01000038.1 GCA_002327415.1 Smithella sp. UBA2180 | reverse complement strand
GTGATGAAATCTCTTTTACCGGTAATAATTATTTCATTACCGCTATGATAAACGATTCCACGGATATTTTGCCATTTGTTTTTTTGCTTCAGCACAGGAGTCAGTTCCGCGATTGTGTCCTCCCCTTCCCCCACCACAATCAAATCTATCTCTGGATACTGTTTCAAAGTATCAATAGCCGTGAAGGACACATGGGGTCCGCCCATCATTGTAATGATTTCCGGATTATAATTTTTTACATCATGGAGTATCTGTTGCGCCTTATAGAAATTCATCGTTACACAAGTGGCACCCACAACGTCAGGCTGGAAAGCTTCCAGTTGTTTTTCCAGATTTTCTTTAGTGTAGGCACAAACGATATAATCGAATATTTTAACTTCTGCTCCGGCGGCCTCGAATGCCGCGGCAACATAAGTAACTCCCAGTGGCGGAGAAGGCAATTCCTCAAGCGGATAAGGCGGAGCTATAATAGCGATACGCATTTCTTAATCTCCCTTACATGGAAAAAGCAATGATCTGAACCAGCCGGCAATAGTGTTGCCTTTCATCGTCTTGCGGTCAAGATTTTCAAATTCTTCGGCCAGTTTGACGGGATCAGAAAGCCAATCCGTTCTGGTCTTAATGGGCTTGTCCGGATCAAGGTATTTTATTACCTTTGCCGGGTTGCCGGCGGCAATAGCATTGGCGGGAATATCCTTCACAACTATCGAACCGGCGCCAATAATGGCGTTATCTCCGATAGTCACTCCTTTGCATACAATAGAGCTGTCTCCCAGCCATACATTATTGCCAATCGTAACCGCCTGCGTGTTACCTACAGGCAAACTGCGGTCGTACAAATCATGCCAATCCGAATCGCTAATACTGACATTTTGAGCCGTCATACAGCCGTCGCCAAGAGTTATTGATGTAGCAGACATTATTCTTGTGCCCGGACAAATAAGGCAGCACCGGCCGATTTCAATTTTTCCCGAACCTTTCCATACAGGCCAGACAGTAAACCTTACTTTTCTATCGGGGGTAGCAATAACTGTTGAACAATCTCCCAAATAAACTCCTGCGCCGAATATTTCCACCTGCCATGGTTTCATGAAAATCAACCCCCGGCCAAAATATTCGAATTGAGGAGCCAGAAAATATCGCGCATACCACTTCTGAAACTTGTTATCGAAGCGTTTAACGTAATATGGACGATAATCCTTTCTCACTATTTTGCCTTTTTAAAAGTGGATTTTACATAAGCAGAATTAACTTTTGTCACAAAAAATTATCAGGAGCGCAACCCGAAAGCACCGCATCATAGACGATGGTTTTATTTATTCCATGAAGCCCAAAATTTATGATTAAAAAGTTTTCCCGCCGGAGTTATTTCATTTAAGGCGTCCCAAGCCAACATTGCTGCCGCCGCCGTCCAACCTGTTTTTTCTTCCGGCCAAATAACTCCGTCCGGAAAGGTTACCCCCATCCAAAAAGACCCGTCGGAAAATCTTTTATCATTTAACCAACTGAATATCGTTTTAGCCCGGGAATTATCTCCAATTGCCGTCAGAGTTAAAATAAACTCCGCCGTTTCCGCCATTGTTACCCATGGCCGGTCGCTGACGCAACGCACCCCCCATTCGGGAACAACAAACTTTTCCCATAAATGGGCTATCCGTCTTTTAGCTTCTTCACCGGTTATGGCCCCACATAAAACCGGATAATACCAGTCCATGGAATACCGCGATTTGATCATATTAAAAAGATCCGGCCTGTTTTTTATCGCCACGCCCAGCTTATCCATCGCCTTTCGCCAGCGCGGGCGTTTCTTGCCCAAGATTCCGGCGATGGCCAGAGCGCATTTAATACTCATATAAATCGAGCTGGAACCGGTAAGCAGGGCCATCTTATCAACCGCACCGTTTTTATTCCTTGCCCAGTAAATCTCGCCATCCGGAGACTGCAAATTGACTGCGTATTGGATACCCTGTGAAACTGTATGCCACATTGTTTTCAAAAACTTTATATCGCTGGTAATAAGATAATGATGAAACACTCCCACGGCGACATAGGAAGAAAAATTTGATTCTTTACAGGAATTGATAATTTTTCCATCTTGAATTTCCGACCACCAGCTACCATCATCAAGCTGAGATCCAGCCAGCCATTCGTAAGCGCTTCTTGCTTCGGTGAAAAAACCTCCTACACTCAACCCCATTGCGCTTTCGACATGATCCCAGGGATCGGTTTTCCCGCCAACCGACCAGGGAATTTCACCATTTTCCTTTTGAAGTGAAGAAATAAAAGCAGCTATTTTTTCCAACGAAACCGGAGTTAAATCTTCACTCATGGAAAGTTTCACTTCCATTTAAATTATCCTCTTCTAAAATAATATACTATGCTTTTGCCTACGATTGGATTTAAAAATTCTTCCAATATCCGAATTAACCAATGATCTCTCATCATATCCCATATCAAAAAATTCTTGTAATATTTAACCAACAGGTTTTCCTCGTTCTTCAGGCCAACAATACATTTAAGCCACCAATAAGGCATATGGAGGGCGTGCTTATAATTTATTTTTAAGCATTTAAAACCATGTTTCTTCAACATTTCAGGAAGTTCTTTCTTCTTGTAAATTCGAATATGACCACCTTCTGAATGATAATAATCATTTGAAATTAACCAGCAAATTTTCTCCGAATAATAACACGGTACACTAACCACAAGAGTGCCTTCCGGTTTTAATATTCGAATCAGTTCCTTTACAGCTGCCTCATGATCGGGAATATGTTCCAAGACTTCAGAACAAATTACACAATCAAACGAGATATCAGCAAAGGGAAGCCTATTGATATCTGCTTCGGAAACCAGATAATCTTTTGATAAAGCGTCAGGCATTGTTTCCAAAGATGTCAAAGCTTCACGCAATGCCCCTGTATTTTTATCTATTCCGACAATCCTCAGATTCGGTTGTTTCGCCAGAAAACGTAAGTGCCTTCCCATTCCACATCCAGCATCAAGAACAAAATCGTTCGGCTTTAAATTTAACTCAGGCAGATCTATGGTAACCATCAATTGCCTCCCGGTATACTTCCACCATTTCGCCCGCGGCTTTTGACCAGTTAAAAATTGAATTTACCCGCTCTATACCAGCCTGAGCCATTTTTTTCCTCTGATCCGGATTATTAAATAAAAACATTATTTCCCTGGCCAGAGCCGAAGCATCAGCGGGAGGAACTATGATTCCGGCATCTCCCACAACTTCCGGCAATGCGCCGCCGCTGGTGCTGATTAGAGGAACGCCACAAGCCATAGCTTCGGCCGCGGGCAGGCCAAAACCTTCGTACAAGGAAGGAACAACAGCCACCGTGGCCTTGGCGTAGTAATCGGCAAATTCCTCATTGGCAATGCGACCGGTAAAATGAACAATGTCACTAACGCCCAGCTTGCCCACAAGGTTTTCAATGATGCCATTTTTCTTAGGTTGGCCAATTACCGTTAATTTTACAGGTTGCTTTTTTCGAATCTGCGCAACTGCCTCTAGAAGAAAATTGAGGCCTTTTAGCGGTATGTCCGCGCTGTTGGTAACGATAATGGTATTCTCCGGCCTTGTGCCATTTTGTACCGGATAAAAATACTCATTATTGATGCCGTTATGAACCACACGGAATTTATTTTCATCCAATGAAAATTCTTTGGCAATATCTTTTTTTGTAAATTCCGATACAGTCACAATATGGGAAAACTTACGCGCCACTTTCATCTGCATGCGAATAAATGAGTACCAGCGAAAAACACGGTATTTTTTAAACAATGTTTTGGCCACTTTATAATCTTCCTGTTGATCCACTGTGATGGGATGGTGAATCGTGACTATGGTCGGCATGACCTTTTGCGCCAGCCTGCCTATTCCGTAAGAAAGGCACTGATTATCATGAACAATGTCGTAATTCTTTCTGTGTTTCTTCAGGTATGAATAAACCCGCTCGCCAAAAGTAAAAGGTTCCGGAAAACTGCCGGTGCAGACATTCAAATATTCATACATATTGATCGGACGAGCCAAATCCACAACTCTTTTGGGAGTAAAAAGATGTTCGGGATTGTAAAGATCAAGGCTGGGTAGTTTATGTAATTTTACTTTAGAATCAAGATGTGGATAGGGCGGCCCCGATATAACATCAACCTGATGACCAAGATCGCTTAGCGCCTTGCTTAAATGTTTAATGTAAACACCTTGTCCGCCGCAATTAGGATTGCCCCGATAAGTTAACAGACAAATCTTCAGCGGCTTTGAACCAGAAGATTTTTTCATACACTCACCTTTTGCACTATCCTATTAGAGTTTTCCAACATGACGGATATTTCATCATCTGCCAGTCCGGCTCCGCGCGCAATCTTCCTGGCCAACTCCGAGTGGACAAAATCAGAGGGAGAATGGGCATCGTTATTTAGAACCAGGTTGGCTTTGAATTTTCTTGCCATCTGGACAACATGACCGTTACTAAGGTTGTGACCTTTGCGCGTTGTAATCTCTAAATAAATTCCTCTTTGGGCAGCCAGACGCGCCTCTTCTTCAGTCAAAAGTCCCGGATGGGCTAAAATATCTATTGCTGATTTAAGCGCCGCCAGATTTGTTCCGGCAGGAACAGGTTCAACAATCGTTTCTCCATGCACAACAACTATCTTTGCTCCTAATTTTCTCGCCTCGTCGGCAAGGGCGGGTATATCTCGGGGATCAACATGTGTAATCTCAATACCAGGAAGAGCCTTGATATTACCTTTTTCCGTTATTATTGAACAAACCTTGATAATCCGTGGGAGAATGAAATCAATATTGGAATGATCAACGTGATCGGTAATAGCTAAAGCTTCATAACCTGCGGCATAAGCGCGCTGCGCCAATTCCGTTGGTATTAAACCGCCATCACTGAAAATAGAATGAGTATGCAGATCTATCACTTATAATATCCCGAACTTAATTTGTTTAAACAGAGAAGACTTAGCAAATTTACAACTGATAGTCAACAAGGATATGCATATTTCTAACTTATTAATTATTTTAACTTTTTTTCAAAATCAGAAAAGTCGCCGAAACACGGCAGACATTTTTCTCTTTATTATCAGTAACTAAGCAATCTCCGATAATCAGACTTTGACCTTTTTTAAAAACAGTGGCAGTGGCAATAAGTTCTCCGTCGCTGACACCAGCCAGAAAATTACTCTTTAGTTCAATTGTGGTCAAACCTTCTTCCGGACTTAATTGAGTCATCATCGCATGAGCAATTGTCTCGTCGCCCAAAGCAACAATAAGCCCTCCTTGCATTGCTTTCGCCCCTTGTAAGAAGTCCTTCCGCACCGGCATTCGAAACCGGGCATAACCGTCTTTTAACTCATCCAAAGTTATTCCCAGATAATCCAGAAAAGGATTTATCCCCTTCTGACCTTTTTTCAGTTTTTCCAGATACAGATCGTAATTAAAAATAACCGTTGTCCTCCGACAGATTGATTATGTAATTTTTATAATTCATTTTAAAAAACTTACCAATCTTTTTTTCATATATTTAATAACGTAGTGGACAGCTATCGAATTCGAGTACCACGGTTGGGGAAAAAGTGAAGACCCAAGCACCAACAATTACGTATTTGCTTCAAGTATATGGCATTGAATTAATCATTTATTGATACCGGGAAATACAGTGGAATGGTGTTAATACGTCTCCAAAAGATAATTACTTTTCCCTGTGGATAACGTGAACGGAAGTTGCCTTGAAAGAGGCGACTACTGTAACCCCTTGAGTTATGCCTAAATCTTCACAGGAAGTTATTGTAATATACGCGACCAGAGGGAAACCGCAGTCAAGGACAAGTTTATTAAAAAATCCCTGACGAATGATTTTGGATACTTTTGCTTCAAAAATATTGCGCGCGCTGATTTGTTCTTGCGCCTTGCTGGATAGGGTAACATTCTCCGGCCGCAAGCAGCAATATACTTTTTGCCCGACGGAACAATCACCGATCGCTTCTATCTCCTTTCCTTGAACGGAAACGATCATATTCCCATCGGTGCAGCTTTCCACCATGCCTTCCAGAATAGTTTCCGTTCCGACAAAGTTCGCAACAAATTCGGAGTCCGGTTGATTAAAAATCTGAGATGTGGTTCCCGATTGAATGATTTTGCCTGCAGCCATTACGGTCACATCCTGCGCTAAACGAAGTGTTTCTTCACGATCATGCAGAGCCATCACAGCGGTTATTTTTGTTTCCTGCAGGATATGACGCAGATCTTCCATAAGACCTTCCCGGGTCGGCGGATCCAGAGAGCTAAAAGCCTCATCCATCATGATCAATTCCGGTTTCAAGGCAAACGCCCTAGCCAAAGATACCCTTTTGGCTTCTCCTCCGGATAGCGTTTTGGCCGAACGCTTTGCCAGAGAAGTGATACCAAAATATTCGAGTGACTCATCGACGCTCTTTTCAATTTCACTGCCTGTTAGATGCCGGAATTTCAAACCCAGAGCTACATTCTTATAAACGGATGTATTGAGCAGCAGCGGTTCCTGAAAAACAACAGAAATTCGTCGGCGCATGTCAGAGCGGCTGGCACGGCTATCCACAGGATTTCCCTGATAGTAAATCTTTCCGTGATCCGGTTTTAATAGACCCGCCATGGTTAAAAGAAGTGTTGACTTGCCCGCGCCGTTTGGCCCGATAATCGCCAGTATTCTTTCCCGTTGCACATGTAATTCGGGAATATCCAACACGGTCACACCGCCACGCCGTAAAATTAAATTTTCTATCTTCATCATAGCTTCTGGATTCATCTCGGATGCTGCCTTTGCTGTATTTGCGTAAGCAGTGCATTGATAGCAAAAGCAACGAGCAAAAGAATAATACCCAGTGCGATGGCAATATCAAAATTTCCCTTGCCGGTTTCCATAACCGTAGCTGTGGTGAGCACGCGTGAATACCCTTTGATATTACCGCCGACCATGATGGAGGCACCGATTTCGGAAATGACTCCTCCGAATCCTGCCATAACTGCCGCCAGAAGGGGCAGTCTCGCTTCTTTAATCAATACCCATACCATCTGTAAACGGCTCGCGCCCAGAGATAAAATCTGCAACCGCAGATTCGGCGGAAGATTTTGTATGGCAGCCAGGGATATGCCCATGACGATCGGCGTGGCGATTATTGCCTGGGCGATAATCATGGCGTAAGGGGTATAGAGTATTTCGAGAAATCCGAGAGGACCGCTGCGCCAGATCATCATTGTGACAAACAAGCCAACGACAACCGGCGGCAAACCCATTCCCGTATTGATTAAACTGATGACGAACCTTTTGCCATAAAAATTATTTAAGGCAACAGCTGTTCCGATGGAAACCCCGATAAAAAGACTAATGAACGTGGCTGTCCCTGATATTTTCAAAGACAGCCACGTTATTCCTATTACTTCAGGATCAAAACTGATGATCAACTCAAAAGCTTTTATGATCCCCTGAACAATTAAATCCATTTAATAAAACCTGCTACACTTTCACTAAAATTACTTGCCTAAATCTTCCACCTTTTTACCGGCATCGGGGAAAAACAATGGGGATCCGAATTTAGAGACACCGAATGTTTTAATGATCTTCTGCGTTTCTTTAGAAACCATAAAATCGGCAAAAGCTTTGGCGCCGGCGACATTAACTTTAGGCCATTTGGCAACATTGACTTCTATAACATGATAAATATTAAGAAGAGCCGCATCGCCTTCCACTAAAATATTCAGAGATAGAGTTTTTTTCATCGCCAGATAGGTGCCGCGATCAGCCAGCGTGTAGCCCTGTTTCTCGGATGTAACATTTAAAGTTTGTCCCATGCCCAGGCCCGTTTGTTGATACCATTTCTGCCCTTCAGGATTGATGCCGGCTGTTTTCCACAATTTCTTTTCCTGGGAATTCGTTCCGGAATTATCTCCCCGTGATAAAAACAAAGAGCCGGCTTGCGCGATCATCTTCATAGCCTCGGCAGAAGATTTCACACCCTTTATTTTTGCCGGATCAGCTGCCGGACCCAGAATAATAAAATCATTGTGCATAACCAGCTGTCTGTTCACGCCATAACCGTCGGCAATAAATTTCTTTTCGGCATCCGGTGAATGAACCAGCAGAACATCAGCCTCGCCTCTTTCTCCCATCTTCATGGCTTGACCGGAACCGACAGAGATCGTTTTTACAAAATAACCGGTTTTCTTTTCAAAAATAGGGAGTAAAACATCCAGTAATCCCGAATCCTGAGTGCTGGTGGTTGTTGCCATAATAATATTTTTCTGTTTGGGCGCAGCCTTTGCGGCAAAAACATTTGATGTGCCGAACGCGAAAAGCAGCGCGGCGATCATCAATGTCACGATAACTTTACTGTTTCTGAATATTTTCATTATTTATCTCCTTTAAGTTTATTTTTTTATTTTTTCTTTTGCGCTTTCTGCCACTCCACGGAATTGGCGAAGAAAAGCGGAGAACCGTATTTATCCTTGCCGAAATCCCGGATAATCAGCTGGCCTTTTTTCGGCGAGGTCAGCCATTTAACAAACGTCTTCGTGTCTTTGGCATTGACTTTGGAGCATTTTTCCTTGCTTACCGGTATTAGCGAAATAAAATTTAAAAGCGCTTCGTCGCCTTCAACCAAAACAGCCAGTTTAATCTTATCCTTAATGGAAAGATACGTCGCCCGGTCAATCACCGTGTAAGCATCTTTCTGATCGGTGTATTTGAGGGTGGGAACGTTGCCTTCAGATCCCTTTTCGTAAATGGAATACCAGGAACCGGCAGGTTTTATTCCCGCTTTGCCCCAAAGCTCCATTTCCGCAACATGTGTTCCGGATTTGTCGCCGCGGCTGATAAACAGAGAACCGCTGTCCATAATTTTCTTTAATGCTTCTGTTGCGGTTTTTATCCCCTTGATTCCTGCCGGGTCGGCTGCCGGGCCAACGATAACAAAATCATTATACATCAGAGGAATTCTTTCGGTGCCGAAACCATCAGCGATAAACTTTTCTTCCAGTGATTTGGCGTGAACCAGAACCAGATCGATATTGCATTTGCGTGCGGTATCCAGCGCTGCTCCCGTACCAGCTCCCACGTGCCGCACACGGATGCCGGTGTCTTTTTCAAACTGATCCTCCAGAGCGCCTACAATACCGGCATCAATCGGCCCGATCGTGCTGGACAAAAATATAAACTTGTCACCATTCGCGGCAATTGCCAGAGATGACCAGACTAAAATAAGCAAAACTGTCAATCTCCCGATAAATACTCTCATCTTTAATCCTCCTTACATCAATTTATTTTTCTGAATTTTTTTATATGAGTGAAGAATATATCCTGCGTTTTTTTTTAAATGTTATTCCCGGTTTGTTGTACAGGTATTGTTATCAGCTTAAAAAAACAGGCCGACTTCTCATAAATGTCAAGATACATGACAACTTTTTTGATGCTCATCAATGTTATGAAAATGGCCCGTCTATTTAAGATGACATAAATGTCATAATTGATATAGTGCCAAAATTCAAGCGAATAATCATTGATTATTGTTGAAACTCTAATTGCGAAAGCGAATAACCTAAAGGTCACTATAGGCGCAGCGGAATTGGTAAGTTGTAATGAGACTAGAACTTCAAAAGCAAAGTGCATTGAAGTTTTTTAGTCGAATTAGTGACACTCGCTGAGAGCGAATAGAATGATGCTCGAAGCGCAAGTGGAACTATCCCTTGTGCGAAGCACATAGGGATATCCAATAGCCAGAGGCTATTGGGAACAATCCCGCGAAGCGGAGGGTAATGAGACCCAAGCTTCAGAAACGAAGTGTACTAAAGCTTGCAGGTCGAATTATCCTGCATAAGTAAGGGTTTAATACCCCGCAACTTACGGCGGAATCTGTTTCCAAAGCTTGCTTTGAGGTTCATACCCGTGATTAATAAGTTAATACCAATAGAAAAACGATTACAAATTTATTGACCTTGCTCTGTAATTTGGGTATTGATACAAAAATAATTTATCAACAAAATATGTCCCTCTGTAAAAAAAGTAAGGGGCTGAAAAAGGAGATATGCAGAAATGAGTATGGACATAACAGCACCGATGACCGGAAAAATCGTAAGTATCGTGGTTAATATAGGAGACGAGGTTAAGACTGACGATGAAGTCGTCATTATGGATGCCATGAAAATGGAAATTCCTATATATGCACCTGCTGATGGAACAGTTAAAAAAATAAAGATCAAAGAAGGTGATTCTGTAAAAACGGATCAAGTTCTGATGATACTTGATTAAAAAAACACCTGTTACCTTGATGGCAGTGCCCGGTTACGTTTTTTTATATTTTTTTGCCGGAGTATTAATTATTCTTGCTGCCACCATGGTCTAGGGGTTTTTCGATACACCGCAAGATAAAAGGACCAAACCATCAGTTAACCCATTGATTGATTGAAAGCATTTTTTTAATTCCTGGGCTGCTGAGATAGGGCCGCGTTTTTCTAAATTTGCGATTAACTAATTTACTGCATTAAAAAGTTCTTCATTCGACTCAAACATCGTGACCTCTATCTGCTGCCTTTTATCAGCATTGTCGCGGGATCAAGAAGCAAATCATTTTGAGCGGGATCGGTTGATTTTCCCTTGAGAGATTTAATATATACTTCATCGCCTTTTGCGGCCAGTTGAACGATAACATCAAATAAATCCGCGACATGTAAAAAAGAAAGAGGCAATCCATTTTCTTGCGGCGGCTCATGGCGATGCGTATGAACAGTAAACCAGATGCGCATAGAATACTTCCGCGCCAACTCTTTTAATTGCACGAGCTGTCCGCGGCCTGCTTCATCAAATTTAAATCCGTCGATGATTACAGTATGCGGCTTGAAAATGTTCTGCTGCATCAAGTCTGTTAAACGTTCTTCCAGCCTTGGCGCGCTGAACCCTTCTACTTTGAAAGTCATGATAAAACGATAAGGCTGGATTTTGTCCCAGTGATCTTTAATTTCAGCAGCATCAAAATTTGCGGCGATATTATGAAATAACTCCTGGTACCAGACATCAACTTTGCTCACGGCATCATTCAGACTTACATGCAAGACGGGTTGTTCTCGTAACATCGCATTTAAAGCAACCTGAACAAGCAGGGCCGTCTTCCCTACTCCGGCATGAGCTAAAACAGCGCCAAAGCCTTCGTTTGACAAAATATCTTCACTTTCATAACCAAGATTAATTAGTGGATTACGATAAATCATTTCTTTTTTTATCATGACAATATCCTTTATAAAATTATGCGGCTGATTTTTTATTTTCAGCCGCTTCCAGCGTGATCTTCTCCGCAATTGACTGCGGCACCTGCCGGTAAATGAAAAATTCCATTGTGAACTGCGCTTTGCCTTGCGTGGCTGAACGCAGGATAGTTGAGAATCCGAACATTTCCGCCAGCGGCACCTGTGATTCAATCACACACATGACATCTTCATCCTGAGAGCCTATAATCATGCCGCGGCGCTGATTTAAAAGTCCCATTACCGGTCCTTGAAATTCCGTCGGAGTTTCTACAACTACTTTCATTATCGGCTCATGGATAACCGGCTTGGCCCGCAGATATGCGTCCTTAAATGCTCCGCGAGCACATGCCTGGAAAGCCATATCCGAAGAATCCACCGCGTGGGAAGCGCCATCATTAATGAGTACTTTTACGCCCGTAATCGGAAATTCCAATTTCGGCCCTTTGGCCATGCTTTGTTTAAAACCTTTTTCACAGGCAGAAATAAATTGTGTAGGAATGGCGCCGCCGAATACTTTATTTTCAAAAATAAAATCAGCATCGCTGATCGGCTCAATATAACCGGCAATGCGGGCGAATTGACCGGAGCCGCCGGTTTGTTTTTTATGGGTATAATTGAAATCGGCATGCTGTGTAATTGTCTCGCGGTAAGCAACGCGGGGATTACCTGTCGTAACCTCAGCGCCATATTCCCGCCGCATTCTTTCCACATAAATATCCAGATGCAGCTCACCCATGCCTTCGATAATTGTTTCATTGGTTTCGGGATCAACAAAAGATTTAAAAGTCGGATCTTCCTTACAAAATCTATTTAGCGCCTTGGCCATAGCCATTTGCGACTTGTTGTCTTTGGTCATTATAGCCGCAGATATAACCGGTTTGGGCACATACATGGAAATCATCGTTACATTTGTTCCCGGAGAAGTAAAAGTATCGCCGGAAGAACATTCAATTCCGAATAACGCGCCGATGTACCCGGATTTCAGATATTCGACATCTTCCATTTGATCAGCATGCATCCGCACAACGCGTCCGACCTTCACCTTTTTGCCGTTGCGGATATTGACAATAATTGATCCCTTGGCCACTGTTCCCTGATAAACGCGAACATAAGTTAATTGCCCATACTTGCCATCTTCCAATTTAAAGGCCAAAGCAACAATTGGTTTTTCGGGATCATTTTCCAGCACAACGAGTTCTTCATTATTATCCATATCCATTGCCACATTTTCCACGTCGGAAGGACAAGGCAAAAGATAACTAACACCATCGAGCATTGGCTGTATGGCTTTATTTTTATACGCTGATCCCATATAAACAGGGGTTATTTTTCTTTCCAATGTGCCTTTGCGCATGGCAGCGTAAATCATTTCGGAGGATATTTCTGTCTCATTCAGAATCGCTTCCGTCAATTCATCAGAAAACACCGAAGCGGCATCAATTAACTCTTCCCTTTTTGCCTTGGCTTCTTCCAGAAGCTTGGGCGGAATTTCCGTCTCACGGACAATCTCGCCGTTATCACCATCAAAATAAAGCGCTTTCATGGCAACTAAATCAACGACACCTTCGGCCTCGTTTTCCAAGCCAATAGGAATCTGCATGGCTACGGCATTGTGGCCCAGCTTTGCTCTTAACTGGCTGATTACACGAAAAGGATTAGCGCCGCTGCGATCGCATTTATTAATAAAGGCAATGCTCGGAACTTTATATCTTTTCATCTGGCGATCAACCGTAATGGATTGCGACTGAACGCCTCCCACAGCGCACAAAACAAGAATGGCGCCATCCAAAACACGGAGCGATCTTTCCACTTCCATGGTAAAATCGACATGTCCCGGCGTGTCTATTATATTTATCTCGTGGCCTTTCCATTCGCAATAAGCGGCCGCCGAAGCGATAGTGATGCCGCGCTCC
>DCVU01000186.1 GCA_002327415.1 Smithella sp. UBA2180 | reverse complement strand
GAAGTTACATTACCGGTTCGGTAATTCACGTCAACGGAGGACTTTATGGGGGCTGATGCAAGCCTTAAACAAGAGGTGCTGGACCTCTTACCTCAAAAGGAACCTTTCCGTTTTATTGACGAAATTATCAGCCTCGATGATGAACAGATAGTCGGGGCTTACCGTTTTCGCGAGGATGAATATTTTTATCGCGGGCATTTCCCCGGTAATCCCATTACGCCGGGGGTGATTCTTATCGAAGCGATGGCGCAAACCGGTGTAGTCGCTTTCGGGATTTATCTTCTGTCGCGCCAGAAAAATATACGGCCCGGACAGATGAAACTGCCTATGAGTTTATTTTCTCTGGCGGATGGTGTGGAATTCAAAAGCGTTGTATTGCCGGGGGAGAGAGTTATTATTAAAGGTAAAAAAATTTATTTTCGCAGGAACATTATCCGGGCGAATGTTTCCATGGAAAGAGAAAGTGGTGAAATAATTTGCTTCGGAGATTTATCAGGAGTAGGAGTGGATAAATGAAAAAAAGAATTGTAGTTACGGGAATGGGAGTGGTAGCTCCTAACGCTCATGGTCTGGATGATTATGAAAAGGCGCTGAGAGGAGGAGTTTCGGGCATCCGTTTTATTCCTAAATTGCAGGAATTGAATTTTGGTTGTCAAATTGCCGGCGTGCCGGAAAATTTCGATGAAATCCGTAAAAGTTATTTTGACCGTGAAAAGCTTCTATCCATCAATGACAATATCGGCTTCGCTTCGGTCTCGGCGGTGGACGCCTGGAGGGATGCCGGATTTAATCTCAATAGCGACGATGATAATACTGTGGATTGGAATACAGGCGTCATTGCCGGTTCCGGAATCGGCGGTATGGACACGATAGCCAACACCATTGTTCCTGTAATTAACGAAGGCAAGGTAAGGAGATTGGGCAGTCGTGTTGTCGAACAGGTTATGAGCAGCGGAACCAGTGCGCGCATTTCCGGTCTGTTGGGCCTGGGCAATCAGGTGACCTCGAATTCCGCGGCTTGTTCTACCGGCAACGAAGCAATTATTGACGCCCTCTGGAGAATAAGAATGGGTCTGGCCAAACGCATGGTGGCTGGCGGTTCCGAAGGAGCTACGCCTTACATTTGGGGTGGTTTTGATGCCATGCGCGTGCTTTGCCGCAAATTTAACGATAATCCCACATCAGGGTCACGTCCCTTAAGCGCTACGGCCGGCGGCTTTGTGCCCGGTTCGGGCGGCGGCATGATTGTTCTGGAAGAGCTGGAAACAGCGATGAATAGAGGCGCCAGAATCTATGCGGAAATAATCGGCGGCTATGTTAATTGCGGCGGACAGCGGATGGGCGGCTCCATGACCGCGCCTAATCCTGAAGGAGTAAAGAGATGCATTCGCGGCGCCGTGGCCGATGCAGGTATTAATCCCGCGGAAGTGGACGCCATCAACGGACACTTAACGGCGACTTACGCTGATCCTTATGAAGTAAAAAACTGGTCGGCGGCATTGGAAAGAAATACCGAAAATTTCCCATACATTCAGGCTACAAAATCCATGATTGGCCATTGCTTGGGCGCTGCGGGTGCCATAGAATGCGTGGCCGTTATTTTACAGCTTTACAAAGGATTTTTGCATCCGTCAATTAACAGCGAGGATGTGCATCCCGATATCGAAAAATTCGCGCTGAAGATTCCGCATAAATGTCTGGAATTCCCTGAACTGAAAATTTTCGCTAAAGCCGGATTCGGTTTTGGCGACGTCAATAGCTGCATTATCTTTAAGAAGTGGGAAGGAAATTAATATCTTATAAGGAGAGTTTTTTATGGATGAAAAGAGAATTTTTGAAGAAATGGTCAATATTTTAAAAGACTATGCCAAGAATCAGGATGTATTGGCCAAGGCAACGATGGATACACACATTTTAAATGATTTAAAAGTAAATTCAGCTCGTTTGGTTGATGTAATCATCAGGTGTGAAGATGTTTATGGTATCAGCATTGATGATGAGGAAGCGGATGTAATTAGAACAATCGGCGATGCTGTAAAAGTTATCAAACAAAAACTTGGATAAAATAATGGATAGAAAATCTAAAATATTCTTGAATCTGCAAAATTTTATAGGGCGAATTACAGTGTTAGTTGTCGCGCCTTTATATTTTTTTGTCTCCCGAATTTTCTTTTACCGGGTTCGGGATTTGAAAGAAATTCGCCGCCGGTGTGCTGCTGAATTTGCCAGGCACAAAGGGGGTTGGATTATCTGCTCCAATCATTTAACGATGATTGATTCTTTTATTTTAAGCTACGCCATTTTCAGTTTAGGCCAGCATATAATCAATTATAAAAAAGTGCCCTGGAATCTGCCGGAAAGAAACAACTATAAAGACAATATTTTTCTGACGATATTGTGTTATCTGTCCAAATGCATTCCCGTCAATCGCGGCGGGTCCCGCGAGAAGATGAAAGAATCTATGGAAAAATGCATCTATCTTCTGAACAACGGCGGGACCATCATGATTTTTCCCGAAGGCAAGCGTTCCCGCACCGGACGTGTGGATAAAGAAGGCTATTCTTACGGTGTGGGACGTTTTATAAAAAAAATAGAAAATTGCAAAATAATGTGCATGTACCTGCGGGGTGACAAACAGGATAATTACAGCGCCATTCCTGCCTGGGGTGATAAATTTTCAATGCAGATGGAAGTTTTTACGCCAAAACTTATAGAGGGAAGCGAACTAAGAGCGCAGCGGGAATACGCCACGCAGATAATTGACAAACTTGCGCAAATGGAGGAAAATTATTTTGCCCTGCGTCGGGAACGATGTGGTGGATTTGAAGGAACCGGCGAACAAATGGAAAAGCAGAGATTCGCGCTTTCTAAAAAAAATCCTCACAGATGCTGAAATCGAATTTGTCAAAAACGCGGAGAATTCCGATGCGGCGCTCTGGTCGTTCTGGGCGTGCAAGGAAACCGCGTATAAAGTAATAAAAAAAACTTTTCCTGATGCTGCTTTCCTGCCGAGGCGGTGGCAGGTTATTTTTAGCGGGACCAAATCAAAAAAATCAGGTGGTCTGGTTAAAGTGCCGGATAAGGGCGAAGTTTACATTCGTCTCTTTAACAATCACGACTATATCCATTGCATAGGTGCTGATGAATTAGCGGTTCTGGATAAAATAATCTGTGGCGTTGAAAACCTACCGGAAGAAAAAACTGATCAGTCACTTTTTTCGCGTCTTTGCCTTGCGCAGAGTTTAGCCAAAAAAATTTCACTGAATTTTCATCAAATAAAAATCAAGAGAACAAGAGAAAAAGGCGAGCTTCGTCCTCCACGCGTTTACATTGACGGCGGTAAAACTGATATTGACATCAGCCTGAGCCACGACGGTCGCTTCGTTGCGTATGTAGCGACACTCGCTGATAATGAGACCCAAGCTTCAGGAACAAAGTGAACTGAAGCTTGCTGGACGAATTATACCAAGCGCGTAGCGCTGTGGTAAAGCGAGAGAAACGAAGATCGTCCCTGCCAACTGAAGGTGGCGGGATAATTCGCTCTAAGATTTTCCGTCGCACTACGTTTCGGAAAATCAAGGCTCATTAAAGCGTAAGTGGAGCTATCCCAGGAGCGAATAGCCTAAAGGCCACTATAGGCGACGCGGGACATGAAACTAGTGAGTCCCAAATTTTGGAAGTGTAGCGGGATTTGGAATTTCTTAATGAAAAAAATGGTATCCTTTATTCTTGTTTTAAAGGGAATAAATCGTCATGAAAGAAGAAAGAAGGGAAAAACGGATTAAAGAGGAAAGCGAGGTTACTATAACCGTTGTTACCGGAGTGAAAAAGTGTTCAACGGGAAAAGTTATCTATAATATCAGCAAGGATATCTCTGCTTCCGGCGCTAAAATTCAGTCCAATATTTTTCTGCCTATGGATACTCTCTTGAAAATAGATTTCAAATTAAAAAATCTTCAGCAGATGATAACCGCCATGGGTAAGGTTAAATGGATCAAGATAATCTATGAAGATGAATGTTATGATGCCGGTGTGGCGTTCGTTAATACACCAAAAGAGGCGATCCAGAAGTTATCGGATTACATCTCATGGAAACTGAAGTGTAAGGGTAATATACCGTAAATATTATTTATCTTTTCAGTACTGTTATATCACGCTACTATTGCGTATGCGGGATGATGCACAGTAAAAAATATGCCAACGGCCTCAGGCCAATTTGATATGACGAAATTAAGACATTATCTCTTGTTGGGATGATTTTCTTGTGATAGAAAAACCATCAAATTATACCAAGCAGCTATCAAATATTTATTGAAAGCAACTTGGTATTAAATCTAAAATAACATGTGATTATTCTAAAAATCGCTGTTTTGAATGGTTTGCGGTAGGTTGGTGCGTATATATTTTGATAATTCTAAGGAGGGAATATGAATCATCGGGATGTTGTGGCATTAGTTACAGGCGGCGCTTCGGGATTGGGCGAAGCCAGTATTCTGGAGTTGGTTAAAAAGGGAGCAAAAGTAGTTGTCATTGATGTTGATGCGGATAAGGGAGAAAAACTAGCGGCGAATATCGGGGCAAACGCGATATTTGTAAAAACAGATGTGACCAGCGAGACTGATGTCCGGCAGACCATACAAAAGGCTGTGGATGCTTTTGGAAAAATAAATGTGGTGATTAATTGCGCCGGTGTTGTAAACCCGGGGAAACTAATAGGCAGGAAAGGACCGTTGCCGCTGGATGCATTCAATAAGGTGCTTCAAATTAATCTTGTGGGAACGCTAAACGTTATCAGGCTGGCGGTTGAGCAGATGATGAATAACAAACCTGATGAAGAAGGGGAAAAAGGTGTGATAATTAATACCGCTTCAATTGCCGCATTTGAAGGACAGATAGGGCAGGTGGCCTACAGCGCTTCCAAGGCAGGCATTGTGGGTATGACTTTGCCTATCGCGCGCGAAATTTCCGATTATGGAATAAGAATTGTAACCATCGCGCCGGGAATTTTCGAGACGCCGATGATGGCCGGTTTGCCTCCGGCAGTCAAAGAAGATATGGCCAAGGCTGTTCCGTTTCCGCGGCGTCTGGGGAAGCCTCAAGAATTTGCCAAAATGGTTTTGCATATTATCGACAACGTAATGATGAACGGTTGTTGTGTCCGGCTGGACGGGGCTTTACGGATGCCGCCCAAATAATTACACCACTTCTAAAGGAAGTTTTCGCCATATTGGCGAAAATTATCGGCAATGTAGGGATCTATTTATTATGCGCTCTCCCTACGGGAATGCACTTCTGATCAAAGAGCTATCTTTGTTGGCGTTGTTGTCGGACTCTTCAACGTCCAATATTTTATATAAAAGACTTTATGTGTTTATCGAAGAGTTTTTTTACATCGGGATTTTTTTCGAAATCATATAATCTTTCGAAGGTTCCCTTTATCCATTTAGTTGAACAAGCAAGCTCTTTATAAAGTTCAAAATAAGCGCTGCAGCCCAGTTGAAATCCAACACCGGCGAAAGCGTCTATCGCTCGTTCTTTAAGGTTCCGAAGACCGTTTGACGTGGGCATATTCCATGCTTTTCGAGCCATAAAATAAACAAGACTCAAAGTATTGAAATATGATCCTACTTTGTTCATGGTATCATACAGCATATAGAAAACAACAAGCGGACTATTAAACAAAGAATCCGGTATTTTTCGGTTGCTTTCGGTTAAATCGGCGATAGTAAGAGAACAGAAATAGTCCATCGAGCCCGGATTGCCGTAAATTAATTCATCCTTTTTCAAGCCCTCAATAAAATCCAGTGATCCGGGTAAATTGCTCAGACATGTAGGCTGGATTCCTATATGGTTCTTTTTGCAAAACTCAACGATTTTCTTTCCGGAGTGATCCTCTAATGAATTGAAGTAATCATAAGGCATACCGAACATAAAAGCCCCGTGAACCGAAATACCATAGTCCTGAATCTTTTTGATTCGTGATGAGTAATACTCTTCGACTGTCTGTTTTTCCTTTTTAATTTTCGAAGTGATGTTTTTTCCGACAAATTCAAGATTTCTTATATCAAGAGATTCCAGTCCGATAAAAAAATGTGACGCACCGGAAAGCCTCAGCTTTTTAAGCAGTTCATTATCATCCGCAACTTCAATGCTTATTTGTGCCGCGTAATTTATTGCCAGAGAACTTTCAATCATCTTGTCCAGAACATCGTACAATTTCTTGCCGCCGACAAGAAGATTATCCGGCGAGATAAAGTAAAATCTGTTTTTAAAATTGGCGCCGTTCTTCTGTTTTTCCAGCATTTCTGCCGTAAAATCTTCGGGTGAGCGGGATGTGAATTTCCTTTTTTCTTTGGGAAAAGATGAAATTGAACAGAAACTGCATGAATAAGGACATCCCAAAAAAGGAGTAGTTACATTTGTTTCGATCATGTGTGAAAGAATCGGACCAATAATCGGAAACTTATCTAAAAAGTGTGGCCTGATTTTCGGCAGTTCGTTTACACGTGAACATCCCCACGCGCCATCCTCAACGGGTGTTTCTCCATGATATTCTTTCTTCAAACGTGATTCAGCAATGTCTGAAACAATTTCTTTTATCGTTGCTAAATCACCGGCGCCTATGACCTGAGAGACAAGTTCGGGACGTGTCAAATAGTTGCGTAAATAAGTATCAATATCAAGAGGACTAGTTGATACATGGATTCCACCGATTACAACTGGAATATTAACTTTGTTCAAAACAAGGGCTATCGCACAGGCGGTCTGAAAATTTGAACTAATAACGCTGATAAAAACGGCGGCGGGTTTTTTTCTTTCCATCGAAATCAACTGTCCGATGGTTCTGCGGGTGTCATCAGCCAGCATCACTCTTGCTGTCTGCTCTGCTCTGCATATCTGATTTGCAATATAATATGAGCTGTACGGTTCTATCGCCATCTGCTCAAGCATACCTTTCCTGAGCAGGTTCGTGTTGAATGTCAGAAATTTAATGTAATTCCCTTCAGTGCATGTTTCCAGTTTTCCCCCTGTCAAGTATTCAATAACGTCTGTTACAGTAAAATTATCCGCACCTATTTTCCCCATCAGGTTAACCGTTGGGGGATCATACATAATGTAGTATTTATCGAAACTAGTATTTCCCTCAAGAGTTATGTCGAATATTTTATCTGTCACGGTGATTATCTCTCACGGTATTTTTACTTCAAACAGGCGTCAGTCAGTAATGAGTAATTTGATGGAAATGTCAAGTTAAAAGTCACGTAAATACATATATAACAGTATGATATTATTTATTTATAAGAAATTATTTTCAGCAAAACTTCTCATATCAGATGTTTTGTCTGAATATTTATCATTGGGCGGAAATTTTATTTATCGTGAAATTCTAATAACGAAAGCGAAGCATATAAGTGTATAACAAACAAAACTCTGCTCCCTTTTTTAGAAAAGAAATTCAGTGAACGATCATAGCGGTCATCAATTGGTTTTAGTGGTTAAATTCTTGTTGTGTTGGCGGTTCTTTTTGATCATCATCATCAGGTTGCCCGTAAATCACAACACGATTGCGGCCCGATCTTTTGGCACGGTACAGTGCCTGATCAGCAGCCAGAACCAATGCTTCCGGGCTGGCCTGTCCGCTGCCGGGCACCATGCTTGCCACTCCAAAACTGGCGGTGACATGAGTCGGGTCATTTTTCTTATACTTAATCACCACACTCATAATTTTGTCACGCATCTGCTCGGCAATAATCCCGGCCTGTTCCGCAGAGGAGTCGGTGAGCACCAGCGCAAACTCCTCGCCGCCGTAACGTGCCGCCAAATCTCCCGGACGGCGCGCGTAATCTTTGAGAGATGAGGCCACAACGCGCAGGCACTCGTCGCCGGCTTGATGACCATAGGTATCGTTAAATATCTTGAAGTGATCGATATCAACCATGATGAAGCCGATTGGTTCGCGTTTACGCAGGGCGCGCTGCCACTCGATAGCTATGCTCCGGTCAAGGCTGCGACGGTTGGCAATCTGGGTAAGACCGTCGATAGCAGAAAGATATTGCAATGTCAGATTCGATTCCTCGAGATCACGATTCTCAAGAGAAATAATGCGTGACTGCAGATAATTCTGTCGCAAACTGCGCTCTATCAGGAAAGTGCCGATCAGTGCACTGACGGAGGAACCAATAAACACGTAATTGGTGATGAGCACAATAGCCAGCTTGTTGCTTGCGGGACCGAAGGCTATCAGTCCCACATTAAGAGAGAGCCACATAATGATCGCGGAGATAACTCCCCATTTGAACTGTATGCGCGACAGCACAAATACAATAACCATCGCCACGGTGATAGCGTTATAGTAGTAGTAATTGTATGGTTCGAGCGAATTCAGGGAGATTGCAATCAGCCCGCCTACCATAATGCAGAAGAAGATCATGTTAAGGAGTTGCAAGTAGTGCTCGCTAATGCTTCGTCTGAAGCTGAGCAGCAGCAGACCCAGCATGGGCACTCCAGTCACCAGCCGTATGAACCACGTCCGGCCAGCCATCTCAGGCATCCAGATCAGATCGAGTATGCCGCAGGACATGAAGAGAACCAACCCCATGAATCCGGCTATCTGCATGTGCACGAGGTAGCGGCGCGCAAAATCCTTCTGGAATTCGCGCTCCAGTTCCTCGCTGAAGCGCAGACGCCAGCCGCGATCATTCAGTAACTGTTGCAAGGTATTTAGTTCGGCAGTTTTCATAATTGCATCCTCTCCGGAAAATGAGCCTCCACCAAATGTATGGCAACCTTGACCCGTCAGATACAAAAATAATTTTTGGGTAAGTAAGTATATGGGTGACTTTCTTGTATGTCAAGACAATTTGACTAACCGAATTGCCTCAAATAAGTGGTGTTTGGGGCAATTTGATAATCATAAATCCGTGGGCAACGCTTATTTTATGTTGCAGCCATTTAGTCTGCTATTAACCTAGACTGCGTGCCCATCCTTTAAAACCTGACCAAGGAAATGCAGCGACTTTTTAACGGTCTGTCTGCTTATAGAAGATTGATTTTAAAGATTGCTATGCACCCGATATTTTATAAAAGAATATTGATCATGTCTGTTTTAAAAAAGACTTGCTTTTTTACATAGAAGCATAAAATTCACATTTTGAAAAATAAAGATTTCAGGAAGTTTTCACAAGTTTGATAGACCGGAAACCGTTTACTCCGCCGTCACACCTTATAATCGTTAATCAACAAATATTTATTACAAAAAATGTTACATGGACTATGCTGCTTATCATAAACATCTGTGGTTTTAGCCGTAATCTGCGCAAAGAAATCACCAAGAAAAGCAAATATTATTTTTTAGATAATGGAATACGGAATGCCATCATAGCCAATTTTAACCCTCTTGAAATTCGTGATGACATTGGAAAACTCTGGGAGAATTTTCTGGTTGTGGAGAGGATTAAAAAACAGTCTTATCATCAGATTTACGCGAACAACTATTTCTGGCGGACATGGAACCAGAAAGAGATTGACCGGGTTGAAGAAAGAGACGGCAAGTTATTTGGTTATGAGTTTAAATGGAAAAGCAAGCCGCAACAGCTTGGTCTGAAAATTATCCGGATGCTTCTTTAGAAATTATCGACAAGGAAAATTATCTGGAATTTGTTAGATAAGACGAGGGACGAAATACGAGGATAAAGGGGCAAGGATGAAGACAGTTTCCAGTTATCAGTTCACAGTTATCGGTTAACGGTTCATGTCCTCCGCTGGCGGAGGTGTCCCATGGGGACGGATGTGGATAAGCAGGGACTGCTCCCCAAGCAGTCCGAAAACCAAAGCGGCGCGTTTGGGAATAACCTAAAAATCACACGACGCGCCCTACTATAAAAATTACGGCTACATTAACACATCCACCCCCGGCGTGCCACCCTTGCCAGCGGGGGATAAAATACTATTTAAAAAAGTGTTCGCATTTTTTTGTCTAATATATTAATTAGATTGTCAAATAATTCTTAAAGGTGAATATGAACGAAAATTCTTTGGCTGAAAAAATCAAGGAACATCTCAACACCAGAAACATCATTTTTTTTCTTTTCACTGTTGTGGCATTGATCATGGCTTATATGCCGGTCAAGGCGCTTTATTCATCAAACAAAAGTGAATATTATTCGCATATCGCTCTTATACCTTTTGTCAGCATTTATCTGATTTACATTAAACGCAAAGAAATTTTTGCAAAAGTAAATTATTCATTTGTAGTGGGAATTCCCGTTTTACTTTTTGGTATTGCTATGTGTCTGGGCGGAATTCTATGGGGTGCGTCACTGGATAAAAACGATTATGGCTCTCTGATCTCCTTTTCCATCTTCATTTTTATAAACGGAACTTTTATTCTTCTTTACGGCATGCAGGCTTTTCGAAGCGCTTTGTTTCCTCTTCTCTTTTTAATTTTTACCGTTCCGATCCCCACAATCATTATGGACAACCTCATTAATTTTTTGCAGGTCGGTTCCACGGAGTTTACAAATCTGTTGTTTATGGCCTCGGGAGTGCCATTTGTGAGAGATGGCTTTGTCTTTCACTTACCAAATATCAGTGTCGAAGTGGCTAAACAATGCAGTGGCATCCGGTCAGGCATGGCTATTTTTATTGTCGCCACTTTGGCCGGTTATATGTTTCTGAAAACCTACTGGAAAATGATTTTTCTTGTTATCTGCGCAGTGTTGGTTGCCATGTTTAAAAATGGCATCCGGATTTTAACGCTCTCGCTGTTGGCGAATTATGTTGATCCGCGAATTCTGGAAAGCTCTCTGCACAGAGAAGGCGGCACGCCTTTTTTCATTCTGGCGCTGCTGCTGCTGGCCCCGATACTGTTTTTTCTAAGAAGATCAGAAAAGAAGTAATAATTTTTACGTGTGGAGAGATTGTATCGCATCAGGAATAATTTCAATTTCATATCCTCCGCTGGTGGAGGACAATACAAAAATAAAAGTTGCGGATGAATCATGGCTTTTAATGTTGGGCTTTCTTTTTTGGCGGCGAGTGTTACTATTGTAGTGATTGCCATCGGCATTTACCGCGGGCCGCGTTCCCTTGTTCAGGGTATATTTGCCTTCGGCATGCTGCTTTTGTCCGGGGAGGCGGCTCTAACCGGTCTTGTTTATCAGTCCAACACTTTATCGGAATTCCTTTCCCGGCAGTGGCTGTTGTTTATTATATCCTCTCTTGTGCCGGCGGCCTGGCTGTTGTTCAGCATCAGCTTTGCCCGCGCAAACTTTCTCGAACAAATATCTAAATGGAAGTGGGTTTTACTGCTGGCGGCTGCCGCGCCGCTTTTCCTGATTACTCTTTTTAATAATGACTTTATTTCTTTAGTTCTGGCGCCGCAAAATTCGCCAACTTTCTTTATCCGGATAGGATGGTCCGGTTATCTGTGGCATATCATCTCGATTATAATATCCATTGCCATTCTCATGAATCTGGAAAGAACTTTCCGTCATGCTACCGGCCACATTCGCTGGCAGACCAAATTCATGTTTCTGGGTATAGGCAGTATTTTTGGAATACGGATTTTTACGGACAGTCAGGTTGTCCTCTTCAACGGTGTGGACACGGGTCTTTATGTGGTTGATCTGGGCGCTCTTCTAGTGGCCGACATTTTTATTTTCCGGGCACTGTTTCGTGGCAAGCCGCTGAGTGCCAGTATTCAGCTTTCACACCAGTTTCTCTACACTTCCTTCACTATCCTGATTGTCGGCGCATATTTTATATCACTGGGAATGATTGCTTGGATTTCAGTGCATTTCGAATGGCTTAAGAATATCAATCTGGTCATCTTCCTGGTTTTTGTTACGATGATTGTTCTGGCTACTTTTCTGCTTTCCGACCGGCTGCGAACAAAACGGAAACGTTTCATCAGCCGGCATTTTAAGCGTCCGCAATACGATTATCAAAAAATATGGGAAGACTTCACCCAGAAAACTGCCTCTGTCACAAAAACTAACGAGCTGTGTAATATTATTGTTAAGATGGTGTCGGATACACTGGAAATTCTTTCCGTCAGCATCTGGCTTGTTGATGAAAAGCAGGAGCAATTATCTTTTGGCGGATCAACGGTATTTACCGCAGACCAGATTGAAGAAATGCAATTTTTCAAAGAAGGAGGAACTAAGATGATCCGCGCTATGACCAATCAAAACATGCCGCTGGATTTGAAAGGGCGCGAAGATGACTGGGTTTCTGATCTGGTACATACCTATAAATTGGAAACCAGGGAATCACGCATCCGCTACTATGTTCCTCTTAATGCCGCAGGTAATCTAATTGGAATAATGACCTTAAGCGAAAAAGTATTTTATGAATCGCTTACATTTGAAGAATCGGAACTGATTAAAACTATTTCCGATCAGACCGCGGCCGCTTTATTGGGCATGAGACTTTCCGAACGTCTGCGCCAGATCAGGGAACAAGAGGCGTTTCAAACCATGTCGGCTTTTTTTATGCATGATTTGAAAAATCTGGCGTCAAAACTGTCTCTGGTGACGCAAAACCTGCCCCTGCATATGGATAACCCGGAATTTCGTACGGATGCGCTGAAAACTATTTCTCAAAGTGTGTCCAAAATTAACAAGATGAGCAGCCGCCTGTCTCTCTTAAGCCAGAAAATTGATCTTTCCTTTCGCGAAACAAATATAAATGACCTGATAACCGCAGCTATCTACGATGCGAAAGAATATGTAAAGGTTCAGGTACGTCAGAATTTCGATCACAACATGCCGCTCATTCCCATAGATCAGGAACAAATGCACAAAGTACTTGAAAATCTGCTCATGAATGCATACGATGCGATGGGAAAAGATGGTCAAATTTCTGTTGCTACAAGTTTTCAGGATAACTGGGTGGAAATTTCCGTAAGCGATACCGGCTGCGGAATTTCTAAAGAATTTATGGAGAAAAATCTTTTCCGTCCTTTTCAGACAACAAAGAAGCAGGGGATGGGCATTGGCCTTTATCATTGCAAAACTATTGTGGATGCGCATGGCGGAAAGCTTAACGTGGAAAGCGAAGAAGGCAAAGGAACCATATTCAAAATACTGCTGCCTCTTGGCAAAAGCCGTGAATAGAAGTGACGAGGTATTATTTTGCGAAAGTCAAAACTATTAATAATTGATGATGATGAAGATCTGCGTACTCAGATGAAATGGGCGTTAACGGCGGACTATAATATTTATCTGGCTGAAGACCGGCAAAGCGCCATCGCCATTATAAATAAGGAGCAGCCGGCCGTAGTCACCCTGGATCTGGGTCTGCCGCCAAATCCCGCCGGTGTCGAAGAAGGATTCACTGTTCTGGACCATATCCTTGATGGATACAACAACACAAAAGTTATTATCATAACCGGACGCGCTGAAAAAGAACATGCACTGCGCGCTGTCGAAAAAGGCGCATACGACTTCTTTTACAAACCGATTGAATTAGACGAACTGAAAGTTGTGCTGCGGCGGGCATTCCATGTTTTTCAACTGGAACAGGAGCAACGTGAGTTGCGGCATCGTTTAAGCGGCGACACTTTTGAAGACATGATCGGAACTTCCCCGAAAATGCAGGATGTCTTTTCCACCATTCGCAAAGTGGCAACAACCGACGCACCTGTTTTAATAACGGGCGAAAGCGGTACCGGCAAAGAACTGGTTGCCCGGGCAATTCATAAGCTGAGTATTCGCAGGTCCAAGCCTTTTATTCCTATCAATTGCGGCGCCATTCCTGAAAATCTTATTGAAAGTGAGCTTTTCGGCCATGAGAAAGGAACATTTACCGGCGCGCATGCTCAGCGCAAAGGAAGATTTGAAATGGCTGAAGGAGGGACTCTTTTTCTTGATGAAATTGGCGATCTTCCGTTGACACTTCAGGTAAAACTGCTTCGTTTTCTTCAAGAAAAAACTATAGAACGTGTAGGAGGCAGAGAACAAATAGAAGTGGACACGCGAGTTTTGGCGGCGACCAATCGTGATCTTGAAGAAGCAATGAAAAATGCAACTTTCCGGGGGGATTTATATTATCGTTTAAACGTTGTAAAGATTTCTCTTCCGGCATTGCGGGAAAGAAATGCCGATGTTGTCCTCCTAGCTAAAACTTTTCTGGATCGATATACAGGTGAAATCAGAAAAAAAATTAAAGGATTCAGCAGCCAGGCTATTGAATCCATTGTGCGCTACTCCTGGCCCGGAAATGTCCGGGAATTGGAGAACCGGATAAAACGAGCCGTAATTATGTCTGAAGGTAAAAAAATTACACCGGAAGACTTGGAAATTGAGTCAACCGCAGGCGGTAAAGAGTGCCTTGTGCTCAAAGATGCTCGCGAAATATTGGAGAAGGATCTCATTTTAAAAGCTATTGCGCGAAATGAAAATAATCTAACGAAAGCGGCCTCTGATCTGGGAATCAGCCGTCCTACTTTATATGATTTAATGGAAAAATTAGGCATTCCCACCAAGTAAATTTTTGTTAAAACAGTAGTAAATAAAACATTTAATGTCCTCCCCGGCATTCCCAGGCATACCGAGACTGTGTCGCAATTCGTTTTTTTGTCATTTCGACCGCAGGGAGAAATCTTGATGATCAATAATATTAACATGTTAAGATTCCTCACATTCGTTCGGAATGACAGTTTCCCCTATTGCGACACAGTCTCATACGCCGGGCAGGCCTCGCAGTCCGAAACACGGCGGGGCGTTCGGGGACCGCGCCCTACTGAATTAACAGATCCACCAAAGATAGCGTTATTCAGATATCTTTACCACCAGCCCTGGAACTAAGCCGTTGTTCAATAATAACTGTAACATTTTGATATCATAACCGGCATAAGGGGCCGTAACGAAATGGATAGAAATGTAACAGTTATTTCTTAACGGCCCCTAATCTGATCAACCCGTTAACTTTAAGATGTGACGCATTTCCTGGGGGTGAGTGACTGTTTCAGCACTAAATGACAATTTCAATGGCGGTGTCCCAGCGTGATTTTTATTGTGTAAAGCAAGAGCTTCCTTAAGCCGGACTAGAGCGTTTTCTCCGAAGGACTTATCCGAAAGAGGCAGGAGAGCTGCAAATCTGTCGCCACTAATTCTAGCGACAACATCTTCAGTACGAAATGTTTTCAAAACTTTTGCTGTTTGTCGCAATAAATCGTTTCCTGTGTCGATACCGTAATGATCATTAACAGATTTCAGGTCTTCCAGCTTAATGCTGATAAAAGTAATTGGAAGCTGTCTGCTGTTTTCCAATCTGGATATTTCGTCTTCGAAATAGGCCCGGTTATAAAGACCGGTCAATACGTCGTAAAAGCTCAAGTAGCGTAGTTTATCTTCCGTTTCTCTTAATTCGCTGATATCAATAGCCAGACAGATTACTCCAATGATATTCCCCCGCTCATCTCGATAGGGAGTCCGGTCGTTTTGAATCCATCGTCTTCCTCGAATAGATGGAAAAACTTCAATAAACCCCCGGTCCGAATGGCCGGAGTTTATGACTTTATTATTCATTTCAAAAAGATGAGAAAGCTGCTCCACCGGTAGATTTGGGAAAATATCGGCTAATGTTTTTCCGATGATTTGTTCCATCGAAAACCCAAGGAATTTACAGAAAGCCTTGTTTGCCTGCATAAATCGATGATTCTTGTCCTGATAAAAAATGCTTGTTGGTATGGAATTCAATACAACCTGCAAGTCACTGCGGTTTCTTTGCAGTTCTTCATCGATTCGCTTGCGTACAGTTATATTCCGGAGCATCCCGTGAACGGCAACCCCCCATTTATATGGAACAAACATAACAAACGTTTCACAATCTATTCTTGTGCCATCTTTATCCATAGCGGCAAACTCATACTGATCAACCATAAATTCGCCGTGAGCACCATGCCTGTGTTTCTCCCTGATAAAACGACGGCTTTCCGGAGCGATCAATGTCATCGGATCAAATGTCTGGTTGCAAACCTCTTCCGGCAAATAACCAAACATTTCGGCAAATTTCTCATTGACGAATTCGTACTTCCGATCAAAAATAACGTAAATGGCCTCGTCCATATGTTGCATTTGCGGGAAGTATTCCCCTATTTTTTTACCAAATTCATACCTTGTTGTCTTTAAACCAAAGTCAAAAGATTCGATTTCTAAAACTCTTTCCTGCAGAGCTTCCAATTCATCGATTAGCTGTTGTTTTGTTTTGCTTATTGATTTCACAATTGGCCTCTTTGTTTGATTTATTTTGATGCTTGATAAGACATTACTTTTAATGGGCGGGATTATAAGAAGAACGGTCATGAATGTCAATGAAATCTTTACGAAACAAGATATCGTCTACAGATTGTTATCAGCGATATATTCAGGTTTTGTTTAATTGGTGATTACAGGTTATGACGTCGTCAGCTTTTCTCCCGAAATAGTCTCAGGCAGGTATCTGCGACATCATTATCATAAAGGATGCCCTTATTTTGCTTGATCTCTTCAAGGGCTACCTCCATACCTAAAGCCGGACGATAGGGACGTAGGGCCGCCATGGATTCCATGACATCGGAAACGGCAAGAACGCGGGCCTCCATGAGAATTTCATCTCCCTTCAGATTTTTGGGATATCCTGAACCATTCATCCGTTCATGATGTTGATAAACGATTTGTGCCAGCGGCCATGGAGATTCCACATTCTTGAGCATCTCATATCCACTCCAGCAGTGTTCTTTAATCATCTCAACTTCGACGCTTGTCAGCTTGGTAGGTTTGGTTAATATCTGCGCGGGTATGGATAATTTCCCGATGTCATAGATGGAACCCGCCACGCGGATTCCATCCTTTTTATCTTGAGCTAGTCCCATTTCAGTGGCTATGGCACATGCCAGATTTGCAGACCGCAGCTGGTGACCATGCGTATAGGGATCTCTGACCTCTACTGCAGATACCATGACTTGGAGGGTCGCATCAATAGCCTTCTGGAGATTTTCAAATGTACGTTGAAATTTCTCCGCCTCCCGCTTGTGCTTAGTGATGTCACGTATAATTCCTCTAATCCCTGTTGGTTTACCTGATGGATTTTTTTGTAACGATGCAGATGCTTCAAGGTATCTTTTGGCTCCATCTTTTCTTATAATCTGCCAATCAAATTCTTCCAGGGGTTCCCCTGTGTTGTAAACTTTATTAAACGCTTGAAGAACTTCTTCGGAGGTTTCTTTGTCTGTAAACTGCTTGTGATTCATACCCGTCAATTCTTCTTTAGAGTAGCCAGTGATTCGGCACAATGGATCATTGAAAAAGATAAAGTTACCGGCAAGATCAACCTCGAAATAGGCCTCTTGAAAGGTCTCAAGAATGGTTCGATATTTTTCCTCACTCTGACGCATCTCTTCGATCGCAGATTCTCTTTGGGATTTCACCTGCTTTTGCCTGTTTTTAGCTTCTGCATCTTCTAATTCTCTGGCTATAGTCGGACAAAGACGGGACAATTTACTCTTCATGATATAATCCCGGGCGCCTAAACGCATACATTCTATTGCCGTTTCTTCGCCGATAGCTCCGGATACAATGATGATAGGAAGGTCGATATTTGCTTCTTTTAATACGGCAATGGCTGAAGGAACATTGAAATTCGGCATTTCGTAATCGCAAAGGATGATGTCCCATTGCTTCTCTTCGATGGTTTTTTTCATTGCGGAGGCGGTTTCCACCCGTTCATACACCGGATTATATCCGCCTTTTTTCAGCTCACGGATTATAAGCAACAAATCGTCTTCCAAATCCTCAACTATTAATACCCGGAGAGATTGATCCTTCATACTCATATTGCCATTCTCTTTTCTTTTAGCAATTTTTTTATGTCATTAGTCCTAAAATTATCTGCAAATATAATACCAATTCGTTAATTGCTTTAT
>DCVU01000171.1 GCA_002327415.1 Smithella sp. UBA2180 | reverse complement strand
TAACGCTCAACCTATTGCCGTGGAAAGTCTGGAAGCCTTCATCAGCGCCGAAGAAAAAAAACTGGAAGCCTTACTTATCGACGAAGAAGCATGGGCAAAGAAAAAGCTCTCGTGGTATGCGCCATTGCCTGCTTACCTTGTTTTCAAAGCAACCGGCAACCGCAATGACAGTGTTTCGCGCTTCAGTCAAGCCATCCGTGTTAATCCGACCGCCTGTTTCCCTCTTTATTTGCAGATTATTCCAGGGGAAAAGATGAAAGGAAAAGCACTGGTTCAGCCCAAAGAACTTACCTTCCTGCGTGATACATCCGATTGGAGTGAAACAACATTTTTCAGACTGAGACAGGGTGATATGGTTCGACCTCTGAATGTTGTTACCAGTGCTTCGGACGACCCTGATCTTCTGGGAATTGATATCGGACTTTTTAAAGATAATGGAACTGCTTTCGGCAAAAAGTATGGCTTTGGACTTCAGCCTTTTGGTAATCCTCGCCTGGAATACGGAAACCAGGCGCCTTTTCATATGGGATTTTATCACGAAGCAGGAATTATGTATTATCTGGCCGGTTTTTTGAAAAAAACATATCCCGAATACCGCATCCATCTTTATAAAAAACTTGCCCAATTAGCTTTCCAAACCGGTCATCCTTACTGGGGATGGCGCTTCACCGGCTGGGGACTGCATTACCTGGCGGATCTGACCCAACCATATCACGCCTGTGCTCTACCCGGCGTGAGCACCGCATACGCAATCTGGATAAACACTATGGACATAGTAGGTATCCACAGCCCCAAAGCTAATGCCATACAGCTTGTTTCCAACCGGCATACAGCTCTAGAAAAATTTGTACAAATTATATTGCAAAGAGCATATAAGGAAAAAGAAAAGAATAACCTTATTCTTTTGGCTCTGCAAACGGCAAAAGAAATATCTCCTTATGTGGATACTATTCCCCGCAATGTTATCTCCAAAATGGCGCACGACAAGGCAGTGGAATTAGATGCAACGCTGAAAGAATATATGCCGGAGAAATTCGTTTCAGATCCTGAATTCGAGTTGGGAACATCTGCTGAAAGACAACAAATCGTGGAGAAAATTAAAATGGAAAAAGGCCAGGCTGCGGTTGATAAACTAACAATCAGTGTCAGGGATCTTTTGATACCCTTTGCCACATATGGCCGTGGCTATGTATATACGATCATGAATAAAGATGCGAATTAGTTTTAACGCTCCCTCCGCTTTCGGAATTGGAGTTTCAACAATAAATTCTGTAAATCATGGCATAATGCAGGACTCCGCCAATCAAAACCATGATATGAAAGAGTTCATGGAAACTGAAAATACCGGGAAACATTCTTGGTTTTTTTACGGCATAAATAATGCCCCCCACTGTATAAGCGATTCCACCGGAAAACAAAAGTACTCCCTGAGCGAAAGGCATATTAGCAAGAACCTGTTTAATAACGAAAAGCCCTGACCAGCCCATTAATAGATAGATAACCGCATATAATTTTCTTGGAGCTTTTGGGAAATAAATCTGGGAAATCAAACCAACGCCCACAAGACCCCACTGAAAGGCAATCATTGACCATCTATATGCACCATCCAGATAAAAATAACATACTGGAGTAAATGTTCCGGCGATCATGAAAAAAATTGCCAGCTTATCCATTCTTCTCCAGAAGGATATCTCATTTTCTTCCTTTTTGAAGGCATGATACAGAGAACTTGCCGAAAAAAGGAAAACAACAGAAACTCCATAAATAAGCGCCGTAACAAGACCGTATGCCGAACGGCTGGCAATCATTGCCAGATAGATAGTGCCAATGACAGCAGCGATCATTCCGGCAAGGTGTGAATAAAAATTAAAAAGTTCCTGTGTTTTTACTTTTATAATTATATCCTTTATTGGATTATTTAAAATGAAAAAATTTATCTTCCCCTAATCTTCAGAAGACGTTTGGCCAGGTGGGTAATCCGCCGGTAAAGCGGAAGGGACGTATGGATTTCTATCAGAGATTCTCTGGCAGCTTTTTCTCCAATTTTGATGAGATCACCTACCCGGCTGAAATCCATCCAGTGAAGATCTCCAACCTGCGGACGAATGATAACATCCGCACCCTCCAGTTCAGTAGTTTGAAGAGTACTTGTTGTAATTTCTCCCGCCCTATACAAAACATCCTTCCCCGTTTCAATATTAATGAATGCGGGTTGCTCACGATCCACCGTTACGGCAATTACAACATCCGCCCCGGCTTCGCGTGCAGCGTAAACGGGAACAACACTCGTTATGCCGCCGTCAGCCAGAATCCATTCTCCCTGACGGACAGGTTCAACCGCCCCGGGGACAGAACAACTCGCCAGCACCGCTTGACGAAGGGAACCTTCGGAAAAGACAATTTTCCTGCCGGTAATCAGATCCGTAGATACGGCACGGAAAGGAATCTTTGTTTCACGAATATCTATATCGGGAATAAAATAATTAATCAAAGATTGAAAGTCACCCGCAGGAAGCATAGAAGACGTGAAGAATGCCCGGACAAACCAGAAACGATTCATGACAAAGTTTTGTGCCTTCCTGAAAAAACTCTTACTCTCCGACGAAAAGGTCAGACCAATTGACTTGAGAGTTGAATCTTCAAATTCAGGACTGCAAATATATGCGTCAATTTTAGATTGAATTTCCCGGGGCGATTGACCACTGGCATAAGCACCGCCAATCAGAGCTCCGGCGCTTGTTCCCACAATCAGGTCGATATCAATGCCTTCCTCTTCCAGAACATTAAGGACACCGATATGAGAAAATCCCCGGACGCCACCGCCGCCCAGGGCAAGACCAACTTTTTTCCCTGTCCATTTCATGATAAGCCAGTCATAATTATATTAATTGTCAATAATAAATTAAAACGATGTGAGAGTTTAACTGATAACTTAAATATGCTTAATAATTATACTTATTAAAAAGTAATTTTCAGCATACCCCCAAATATACCCCCAAAATATTTATTTCCGCAAGTTAAGCTAAACTTTTTCAATATGTATTTTTCTAACAAATTAAAATTTGTAATTCAAGATTTATCATCATAGGCAATGACTTTTTTATCTTAGAATTAATTCTGCCAATGAGCATTTTTTATCTGCCGCTTCCTTATCCATTCTAGCCTTTAGCTTACCGATTATCTTGGAGCCAATAACAACTTACTCGTTTAAACAACCTATACATATATTTTCATTATGAAATTATCCTGTTTTTTCCTTGCTGCTTTAAAAGATATTTAAAGCTTATTACTTAATCATATTAGATACAAATAATCATTTTTTTATATTGTTTTTAAACGTAAGCAGAATTTTTCTGCGTAGGGTCTCCCGTAGCAAACCCGCGTACTCTTCCATTAACCCATTACCGCAGTTCTTCATTTCCTAACCTCAAACAGGCGATTATTATATTTCCATTCCCCTCTCGAAAGAATTACTCAGAGCCCCTTCCCGGTATAGTCGTTTGAGGCGAGCTGTTTGAAAACGTGGCGCGTGGTGAGGTCACTCCGAAATGTCCCGAAACTTTTTATAAAAGGCATTTTGGATAGCCACTTTAAGCATAGAATTGTGCATAGGTTAGTATATTTTAGTATCATTCACTTCACAGCAGAGCATAACAGAGAACTCTTAATATTAGTTAATTAATCTTTTAATATCAATAATATATGCAGACGAAGATATTGAAATGAATTGTCGAATTGTCAGTATAGACCATAAAGCAACTATACTTTGGGGAAAAAGTAAAAATAGTTAAATAAAAAGTGGACAAAAATTATAAACCCACTTAAGTTGCGCGGTAAATTCTTGAAAACTCAAATCCGCTATCGTTGCAAACCCCAAGGCACTCTGCTCTTTTTTATAAACTTTACTTTCATCAACCAGCTCAAATCCGCTATCGTTGCAACCAATCTGTGTTTGCTTCTCGGCGTTCTCATATTCTTTCATCAACCAGCTCAAATCCGCTATCGTTGCAACTTAGTATACCGGCCGTTGTTAACGATCTGAGTGACCTTTCATCAACCAGCTCAAATCCGCTATCGTTGCAACCAAGTGTGTACGAGTATTGTTCCTTACTCATTAACTTTCATCAACCAGCTCAAATCCGCTATCGTTGCAACTGCAACGGCCCACCCACTTATACAGAATATTGCTTGTTTTTATCATTAATTCCCGCGAAGAATCTTTTAAACCGTACAGATATAATTGCATCAACATAATGATATTTTGCAATAAGCTGATTTTATGACTAGTTCTTATTCCGCGAATCTCTTTAGCGTATTGAGTTCTCTTAAGGTTCGCGGATATGTCAATGAGCCGCAACGATTTTTAAATGAGCTGATAGTTGGGCAATCGGTACGTGTACTGTAACAACAGTTCCGTTTATTGCCCCCCGGCCCTGAAACAGGCCGCAGAACCACAACCGAAGTTTATGGCTCCTCCCTTAAATCTGGTACATCTTCTGTATATCCTTTTTCCATTACCTCCTTTGTCGCTAAGGCGATATTTCTAGCCGCATTATAATCGGCGTTTGCTTTGTGTCCGCATTTCACGCAAAGAAATGCAGATTGTGATTTTCTGTTCTCTTTTGCTATATGACCGCACTCGCTGCATCTGCGGCTTGTGTTGCGCGGGTTGATTTTCAAAATCTCTATGCCTGTTTCCTTGGCTTTATATTCAAGCAGATTATAAAATTTACTCGGCACCCAGATAAGCCGTTTATATTCGCTATCCATATCGCTCTGCCGCAGTTCTGTCAAATCTTCCATATGAATTTTGCCGCAGCCCTGCTGCTGACAAAACTTTATCACTTGACGAGTCAATGCGTGATAATAAGTGTGTATCCAATTATCTTCCTTTTCTGAACGCTCCCACGCTTTTGTTCTAGTATAGAGGCCCTGCTTGCGCTGGTTTCTTCTTCTTTGCGATCTGAACTTTGATCGGGCAGCCCATACATCCTTGCCATCGCCAAGTGACATTCTCTGTGGGCCGGAATTGACCGCGCACATGGCCGGAATAGAATATCCCAAATCAACGCCGCATATTTTTTCCGGGTCAAGTTCAGCCTGCACAACTTTAAGTTTGTATGTCAGAAAAATAAACAGGTCTTTGTCTTTCCGCTTTATCTGGCTATCAGTGAATAGATACTCACCGGCAACGATTCTCTTGATAATTTCAACGGCACCAGCGTCTTTCCATGAGAAGCAGGAAACAAGTTTTAATTTACGCTGGCTTTCACTTACAGAATAGCTGCTTTTCAAATCTTTAACCAGTTCATCAGACAGCCAGTTCTTGCCGAATGGCGGCTCAATTACAAACTGAATATTTTTGTTATCTATAATTTCTGGAGAATCCGCTGAAGTCGGCA
>DCVU01000079.1 GCA_002327415.1 Smithella sp. UBA2180 | reverse complement strand
AAGATCCGGCGGCTTTTGTAATATTGTCGGTTCTCCTGCTATATTCGGTGATATTTCATGAGTTAGCTCACGGCTGGGTTGCTTATAAAATGGGTGATCCAACGGCTAAATGGTTAGGAAGGCTGACGCTCAATCCTATCAAGCATATTGATCCTATCGGAGCGTTGATGCTATTGATTGTGGGTTTCGGTTGGGCAAAACCAGTTCCCGTGAATCTGGAAAATATTCCCGCAGGTAAAAGACGCAAGGGTCTTATTTTAGTATCGGCGGCCGGTATTACGGCGAACATTATTTGCGCCTTTGCCGCGCTTTTATTATTAAGGCTGATTTCATCTGAACCTTCAGGGATGGCTGAACAAATCCTTTTTCTGCTGGCCAGGATTAACATTATATTGGCCGCGTTCAATTTAATTCCGATTCCGCCGCTTGATGGCTCTAAAATTCTCATGGGTTTCGCGCCGGAATCTGTAAATCGGGCACTGAATCAAATTGAACCTTTTGGATTTTTTATTGTTATCGGGCTGCTCTTTTTAGGCGCTCTTGATCCGGTGATAAACTTGTTTCAATATATAATTTTGACTGTTATCTCTGTTTTTTTGCCCTGATAAGTGATAGATAATCTACGAGATGAGATCATTACTGACAGGAGGAAATATTGTTATGATGACATTTACAGAGTTGTTAAAAAACAGAAGAGCAATCCGTGATTTCCAGGCCAAAGATGTTCCGTTGGAAATAGTAAAAGAAATTCTCAAAGAATCATGTCTGGCGCCGTCAGCGAGCAACGGCCAGCCCTGCCAATTTATTATCATTAACAATAAGCAGATAATTAAAAAACTTTCTGACGAAAGCAAAAAAAATCTCCTGCAGGATTTTTTCAAAAACCCTGCTTCCCTTAATCCAACCTACGAAGCGCTGATGAAGGATGAAAACTTTAATGTTTATTATAACGCTCCCTGTTTGATTTACGTTGTCGGTTCTGTAAACGTCCGGTCTCTCGATGTGGATTGCGCGCTGGCGGTCAGCTATATGATGTTTTCGGCGGCACAGAGGGGCTTAGGCACCTGCTGGATTGCCCTGGGAGCGCAGATCAGAGATCCGAAAATTAAAGCGGAAATAGGCATCCCTGATGATTGCCGGATTGTTGCGCCTGTTATTATCGGCTATCCGAAAGAAATTCCCGCAACCTCGGAGCGGCATGCTCCCCAAATTCTCAAGATAGTCAGTTGAAGCACAGAAAAGACGACCATGTCATTTCGATGAGCGAAGCGAAGAGAAATCTTATTATTTAAAGACAAGATGTCTCCCTGTGGTTCGACATGACAAAAAGAAAGACTGGATTACCCAATCTTGTTGGGTAATGACACGGAATAAGGATTTTTAAATAAGTTCATTAAAGAAGGTTGGCGAGGGTTTTTAAACCGGCGGCGGGGTTTGCCCGAAAGTGAAAACGGATGATTCTCCGCCCCGCATCTTTTAGCGCCTGCCAATCGCCTTGAGCCTGAGCGGCTTTCAGCGCGCCGAAGGTAAGTGTTGAATCCGCAACGCCGATACGGTCGGGTATATCTATGTCCAGCAAATCATCAGCGGTTAACTGAATAAATAATCCATTTCCGGAATCGCCCTTGTGTAATTGTCCGGTGGAATGCAAATACCTTGGCCCGTAACCAATTGTTACCGCAAATCCATGTTTGGCAAAAATCGTCTCGCGCAACTTTTGCAGCGCTTCGTCCACTTTCGGCGTCGGGCTTAAATAAACCTGCAAACAAACATAATCATCTTTAGCCGCTTCAGAAAGAAAAATTTTCAACGTGTCGGCAAAAGTAGTAGCCTGCGGCCCACCATAAATGATGCATTCCGGAGTTGTCAATGAAGGTAACTCATAAGGAAGCTCTTTGTTTTCGCGGTAAAGCGCAATCGTCCTGCGGGTATACGCCTTTGTTACTTCCACGTCCGGTTGATCAAAAGGGTTAATGCCCAAAAGGTGCCCGGCTACGGCGATGGCCATTTCCCAAAGAAACATTTGACTGCCCAAATCGTAACGATCATCAAGCCTGATAGTAATTGCAGGATGTCCGGCTGCGGCAAGGCCGGCGATCTTTGGCAAATTATCGACGGCTGCATTTTGAAAAAAGACAAATAAGCGATCATTACCGTAAACACGCGGGTCTGCCAATGGTTCATCTAAAACAGGCAGGATTCCTTTTCCTTCCTTGCCGGTGCTCTCCGCGACAAGTTGTTCCAGCCAGTTACCAAAAGGAGCCCACTTCGGCGACGTGATGAAGGTGATTTTGTTTCGTCCTTTCTGCGCCAATGTGCCCAAAACTGCGCCCAAAGTGGCACTTGTGTCATTAAGCGCGCCGGAAAATTTCTCAGTTTTTTCTCTTTGTGCCGCGGCTATTGCATTTATCAGGAGTATTTCCACATCAACGCCGATAATCGCCGCGGGAATTATTCCCGGTATGGAAAGCGCCGAATAGCGTCCTCCGATATTTGAATCGCTTAAAAATACATGCTGTAAAGAAAGTTTTTTGCTTAATTTCTCCAGGGAACTGCCTTTGTCGGTAATAAAGATGAAGTGACGGTTGGTGGAACTGCCCGTTTTTTTCAGAGTCAAGTTATAGAAATAGTGAAAGAGGGAAGTGATCTCCAATGTTGTTCCAGATTTCGAGGAAACAATAAAAAGAGTTTTTTCTAAATCCAGACGTTGAGTAAGTTGGGAAATTAAAACCGGGTCGGTGGTATCCATGATATGCAATTGGGGATGACCAGCCTCACTGCCGAATATTCTATTGAATACTTCAGCGGCAAGAGAAGATCCACCCATTCCCAGTAAAACAACATCTTTAATGCTGCCGCTGGTAAAAAGTTCAAGGGTGGCTCGAATATAATTTATCTTTTCTAAGGTTTCCGAGGGAGCGTCAAGCCAGCCTAGCCGGTTGGTAATCTCATTCGGCGCCGGTTTCCAGACGGTATAATCTTTCGCCCGGATACGTTCGATAATATTGTCCCGGTGCATTGTGCCCAACGCGCTTATAATTGAGTCTTTATATTCTCCAAGAGAATAAGTAATGCGAACATCATCCATTTATTGTTGAACCTCCAATTATAATGAGAATCGATGACTATAGGAAACGTTAGTTGTAATGAGACTCAAATTTTATAAGCGCAGCGCAATGAAATTTGTTAGCCGAATTATCCAAAAACCTTTGGTTGTTGGAAATTATCCCGTATAAACGGGTTTAATACCCGTGATTTTCACCCCACTAGGAGCGATGGAGCAATTCTTCCGCTGCCGCTATAATCTTTTCGACGGTGAAACCGAATTTTTCATAGAGAACCGGTCCCGGAGCGCTGGCGCCGAATGTTTCCATGCCGATTATTTTTCCCTGTAGACCGGTGTAATGTTCCCATCCCAGTTTGATTCCAGCTTCCACGGCAATCCGGGCAGTTACAGCGGGAGGCAAAACGCTGTCGCGATATTCCTGCGGCTGGCGGTCGAATATTTCCCAGCTGGGCAGAGAGACAACTCTAACCTTTGTGCCGTTCTCCGCGAGCCTGCGGGCAGCCGAAAGCGCAAGAGAAACTTCCGAGCCTGTGGCAATTAAAATCAATTCAGGATTTGGCGCTGATTCCCACAGAATATAACCGCCTTTTTGCGTGCCGGATGCGGCGCTGTATATGCTTCTGTCCAGCACCGGCAGATTCTGGCGGCTGAAAACAAGGGTGGTGGGGCCGCTGGTGTTAGTGAGGGCCAGACGCCAGGCCTCCAGTGTTTCGTTGGCGTCAGCGGGACGGATGACCGTCATGTTAGGCACCTGGCGCAGATTCATGATCTGTTCAATGGGTTGATGTGTGGGACCGTCTTCTCCCACGCCGATGCTGTCGTGCGTGAAAACAAAGACAGCGCGCACACCCATCAGCGCGGCCAGACGCATCGGCGGGCGCATGTAATCGGCAAAGGGCAGGAATGTTGCCGTGTAGGGAATAATGCCGCCATGCAGAGCCATGCCAACGGCAATCGAGCCCATCGCATGTTCGCGAACCCCGAAATGAATGTTGCGTCCTTCGTATCCCCACGGGCCGCCAACCATACCGTGCAAACCTTCCACGGAAAAAGCAGGACTTTGAAAATCCCCCATGCCTTTTAGCCAGGTAAATGTCGAAGGATTAAGATCAGCCGAACCGCCGGCAAGTTCGGGAACTTTAGCGGCGATAGCCTGCATGACTATTTCTCCCGCTTTGCGCGTCGCCACATCTTTTGACCCGTTGGGGAATTTGCTCAAGGCTGATTCCCAATTTTCGGGTAATTCGCCGCGTGTGATTCGTTCAAACTCCGCCGTAATTGCCGGATCTTTTTGTTTGCAGTTATCTAAATGGTCCTGCCATTGTTTCTCCGATTTTTTACCGCGTGAAAGCGCTTTGCGGAAATATTTTTGAACATCCTCGGGAACGCGGAAGGGTTCTTCGACCGGCCAGCCGCAATTGTCTTTCGCGCCTCGCAGTTCTTTTTCTCCCAGAGGCGAGCCGTGTGCGTCACAGGATCCCTGTTTGCCGGGCGCGCCATAGCCGATTGTCGATTGCACGCAGATAAGCGATGGTTTTTCGGTTTCGCGCCTGGCTTTCTTGATTGCCCGGTCAACGGCGGCAACATCGTTGCCGTCGGCAACTTTTTGCACCTGCCAGCCGTAAGCTTTGAAACGAAGTTCAATATTTTCCGTGCAGGAAAGCGCGGCGGAACCGGCCAGCGTGACTCTATTGTCATCATAAAGGACGATCAGTTTTCCCAGGCGCAGATGTCCGGCCAGAGAACAGGCCTCAGCAGTAACGCCTTCCATCATGTCGCCGTCTCCGGCCATGACATATGTGAAATGATCAACCAATTTCGCGCCATCGCGATTGAAACGCGCCGCCAGATGCGCTTCGGCAATGGCCATGCCCACGGCGTTGGCCAATCCCTGACCCAGTGGGCCGGTGGTTACTTCCACGCCGGGAGTGTGTTTGTATTCGGGATGTCCCGGTGTGCGGCTGCCCCATTGGCGGAAATTTTTAATATCGTCGAGCGACAGAGCATAGCCGGTAAGATGCAGCAGAGAATATAAAAGCATGGACGCGTGGCCGGAAGAAAGAACAAAGCGGTCTCGATCCGGCCATTGAGGATTTTTCGGGTTATGTTTCAGGTGTCTGGTCCACAAAGTAAAAGCGGCGGCGGCGGCGCCCAGCGGCATACCCGGATGCCCGGATTTGGCTTTTTCAATGGCATCTGCAGCCAGAAAACGAATAGTATCAATGCATTTTTTTTCTAACTCGTTTTTGTCAGACATAAAGTCTCCTTCATTTGTCATTGCGAGATGCGCCTTGCGCGTCGTGGCAATCTATTTATTAAAATACCGGCAAATCAATAACTTGAATCTTGTAGCATTTAACGCAAAACATTATGGTTAAGAATAATGAATGTACTAACATATTTAAAAAAAATTTAAAACTTTTCTTGAAAGATATTTTCTTGAAAGATCAAGGCCGCTGTATTCTCCCGACATATAATCCGCACTCAATTGCCTAACAATTACACTAATAACAATAAATTGTTAGGCAATATTTTTGTTGACTTGTTGCCTAACAATATTTATAATTAGGCAACATTGTTAGGCAAAGGTTTGATATGAGCATCATAAAAGGCATATTAGAAGAAGAACTCAAAAGACTGGAAGAACTTTCTGTTTTCTATAAAGAAAAAATCTCAAAAGCTCCTCGCGGATCGATATCGGTGAAGGAGAGAGGCGGAAGGCGATATATCTATCTGGCACATCGTGAAGATAAAAAGGTAATTTTTGACTATGTTGGAAAAGATATCCCCGAAGTGCAGGATGCTCTTAGTGAACGTATGCGACAAAGAAAAGAATATCAGGCAAAACTGCGTCAGGTGAAGGAAAATCTCAAGGAAATAAAAAGGTCTCTCCGTGGAAAAAGAAAATGATTTATTTTTAACCATATTGATAAAGCTCGACAAGGAAGAGGTTCTCCGGGACATTATTCTAATAGGAGGCTGGTGTCCTCTCGTTTATAAGGAATACTTTGGCAATCCGGTGGAAATTTCCATGCAACGAACAGCCGATCTGGATCTCATGGTACCCAATCCTCCACTCATACATAAAGATGTTGATGTCTCCTTGCTCTTGGAAAAATTGGGCTTTGACAGAAAAGTATCGCTGCTTGACGGTTACGAGAAGTATGTCCATCCTGATCTTGAAGTTGAATTTCTAACACCTGAAAGGGGCAGAGGTAGAGGCAAACCATACAAAATTGATAAGCTCCACATAAATGCCCAGGGATTGAGATATCTGGATCTTATGCAAAATCACACAATGAAAATTTCTTACAAAGGTGTTTCAATCGACGTGCCGGAGCCAGCCGCATATGTTTTGCACAAGTTCATAGTAAGCAACAGGCGCAAGAAACCATTTAAACGGGAGAAGGATATTGAAACTGCCCGGCAACTCGGCGAATATCTTTTAGATCAAGAAAGCCAAAAAAATAAGATGCGGGAAATATATTTGAGCATGTCTGAAAAATGGAAGAAAGATCTGATTAAAATCGTAAAAGGAGCTTCAGAAAAGATCTACACCTTTTTAAATTCTATAAGGAATTAGCAACGGTTATTTCTATAACATAAATTGTGACAACGTTTCATACGGAAAGATGAAAAAATGTTGTAAAATAAATGTTAAGAGATTATATGTCAGAAACAATAGTTTAGCTTAGTATTTATATTTAGATGCATTGTCATTGCATAAAGTCCCGAAGTAGTTCCCTAAGAACAAAACAGGGCGACGCGATAAAAAATGATGTACCAAATTCCCGCGATCCGAGAGCGCGCAGCATCAGTGCTGGGCGTAAGAGGGGAATACCGAGGCAATGTGAAGAGCGAAGCAGAAACCCGAAAAGAACTAATCGATCAAAAACTCAAAGCTGCTGGTTGGGATGTTAATAGTCTGAGCCATGTTTCGCAAGAATTTGATATCTCTGTTCCCTTGCCGGAAGGTATTTCTGAACCCCGCACGCCTTATGAAGGCCACCAATTCAGCGATTATGTTCTATTAGGAAGAGACGCAAAACCGCTGGCTGTTGTTGAAGCTAAAAAGACTTCCAAGGATGCTGCAATAGGCAGAGAACAGGCGAAGCAGTATTGTTATAACATTCAAAAACAAAATGGTGATAAACTCCCTTTCTGTTTTTATACAAACGGTCTTGAGATTTATTTCTGGGATTTAGAAAATTACCCGCCCCGAAAAGTATTCGGCTATCCCACCCGCGATGATTTAGAGCGTTTTCAATATATTCGCGAACACAGAAAACAACTGGCTGACGAACTCATCAATACACAAATTGCCGGAAGAGATTATCAGATTCGTGCAATCCGCGCGGTTATGGAAGGCATTGAAAAGAAACAACGCAATTTTCTTCTGGTAATGGCTACCGGAACAGGGAAAACACGAGTCTGTATAGCCCTTGTTGATGCACTCATGCGTGCGGGCCATGCAGAACGAGTGTTATTTCTAGTGGATAGAATCGCTTTACGAGAACAAGCACTAGCGGCTTTTAAAGAACATTTACCCAATGAACCACGCTGGCCTAAGGAGGGTGAAAAGCTTATTGCCAAAGATCGCCGTATCTACGTTTCAACATATCCAACCATGCTCAATATTATTAGAGATGAAGAAAACGCCCTTTCACCCCATTTCTTCGATTTGATCGTGATTGATGAAAGTCATCGCTCTATTTATAATACTTACGGCGAAGTGCTTGATTATTTCAAAGCTATTAGTCTCGGACTAACCGCAACACCAACAGATATGATTGACCACAACACGTTTAAACTTTTTAATTGTGATGACGGCCTGCCGACGTTTGCCTATACGTATGAGGAAGCGGTTAATAACATTCCTCCCTATTTGTGCCATTTTCAAGTGATGAAGATACACACCAAATTTCAGGATGAAGGTATCAGTAAACGAACAATATCTCTGGAAGATCAAAAGCGATTGATCCTTGAGGGTAAAGAAGTAGAAGAGATCAATTTTGAAGGCACCGAGATTGAAAAGACCGTCACTAATAAAGGCACCAATGCGCTTATTGTCAAAGAGTTCATGGAGGAATCCATAAAAGATACAAATGGTGTACTTCCCGGTAAAACAATATTTTTCTGTTCCACGATATCTCATGCGCGAAGAATAGAAGGCATTTTTGATAAACTTTATCCTGAATATAAAGGTGAACTGGCGAAAGTCATGGTATCGGAAGATTCACGCGTTTATGGAAAGAGCGGGCTCTTGGCGCAATTTAAAAATAATGATCTGCCGCGCATTGCTCTTAGCGTCGATATGCTCGATACCGGTATTGATATTCGAGAAATTGTAAATCTGGTCTTTGCCAAACCCGTTTATTCCTACACCAAGTTCTGGCAGATGATTGGCCGTGGCACACGCCTTTTAGAGTCGCATAAAATAAAACCCTGGTGCACCCAGAAAGACAAATTTCTCATTCTGGATTGTTGGGATAATTTTGAATATTATAAACTCAATCCCAAAGGCAAAGAAACTACTGTGCAAATTCCGCTTCCGGTGCGCTTTTTTGGAATCAGGCTTGACAAAATTAAAAAGGCAATCGATATGCACAACGAGGCTATTGCAGGAAAAGAAATTATTAAGCTGCGCCAGCAGATTCAGGAACTGCCGCAGAACTCAGTTGTCATTCAGGAATCAGCCGTAGAATTACAAAAGATCAAAGATGAAAATTTCTGGACAAAATTAACGCATGAAAAAATTGAATTTTTAAGTGCCGCCATAAAACCGCTTTTTAGAACCGTTTCACAAACTGATTTTAAGTCAATGCGTTTTCAGAAGGATCTATTGGAAACCTCTTTGGCGAAGTTGGCCAATGAAAAAGCAAAATATGAGACCTTAAAAGATAATATCGTCGAAATAATAGGTGAGCTACCGCTTTCAGTAAATGTAGTTGCCAAGGAAGAAGCGACTATTAAGCTTGCCCAAACTAATCATTACTGGGCAAAGGCAACTGACGACACCTTTGATGAACTTGCCGAAAAATTATCTCACCTAATGAAATATCGCGATGGTGATGTTCAATCTCTGGGTCCTGCTCAGTTTGATTTTACCGATTTGCTGAAAACAAAAGAAATGGTGGAATTTGGGCCGGAACACTCGGCGGTGAGTGTTTCTCAATATCGTGAGATGGTAGAGAAATTAATTCTGGAGTTGACGGAGAGTAATCCAACTTTGCAAAAAATCAAAGCAGGAGAAGCGATTACCGAAACAGAGGCAGAGGAACTTGCTACCCTGTTGCACGATGCACATCCACACATTACCGAAGATTTGCTTAAAAATGTTTATAAAAACCGAAAGGCAAAATTCATTCAGTTTATCAAACATATTTTAGGCCTCGAAATATTAGAAAGTTTCCCCGATACAGTTAGCAAGTCCTTTGAACAATTTATTCAAAATCATACGAATCTGAGTTCGCGGCAACTGGATTTCCTAAATTTACTTAAAGAATTCATTCTGCAAAAAGAGACTGTGCAAAAGCGTGATCTGATTGAATCACCCTTTACGATATTACATCCAGATGGAATCCGTGGTTTGTTTACCACGACAGAAATAAATGAAATCTTAGAATTAACAGAAAGGTTGGCAGCATAATATGCTACAAAACAACTCAGCACTTAAAAGTAAAATCGATCAACTCTGGAACAAATTCTGGAGCGGCGGCATTTCCAATCCGCTCACTGCTATTGAACAGATTACCTACCTGCTATTTATGAAGCGATTGGATGATCTTGACCTCAAGAACAAAGCAGATGCCAAATTTACAAGCGAAAAGTATACCTCCAAGTTTGATGGAGAGTTTACGCTTCCAGGAACCAACCAGAAAGTGAACAAACAAACCTTGCGCTGGAGCCATTTTAAACGCATGGCGGCTGAGGAAATGCTTATCCACGTGCAAACGAAAGTATTCCCCTTTTTGAAAATACTCAATGGAAACGAATCGCCATTCACGCGTTACATGAAAGATGCGGTATTTATTATCCCCAAACCCGCTTTGTTGGTAGAAGCAATGTCCACCATCGAAGAGATATTCGCGGAGATTGAAAAAGATGCCAACGAAGGAGGGCATGCATTTCAGGATATTCAAGGAGATGTTTATGAAATGTTGCTTTCTGAAATCGCCACAGCCGGTAAAAACGGGCAGTTCAGAACGCCGCGGCATATCATCAAGCTCATTACAGAACTGGTGGCGCCGCAACTGGGCAACCGGATTGCTGACCCTGCCTGCGGTACTGGCGGATTTTTGCTTGGTGCTTACCAATACATGGTGAGCAATTTGGATAAAGACAAGAAAAAGAACTTACAACCTGATGAAGATGGCTTTATTCGTGATTCAGTAAGTGGCCGGTTGAATAAAAAAGTCAGCGACATTCTCAATGATAGCCTTCATGGTTATGACATTGATGTAACCATGGTTCGTTTGGGGCTGATGAACTTGATGATGCACGGTGTAGACACGCCGCACATTGATTACAAAGACACATTGAGCAAAAGCTTTACTGAGTCGAACCAATACAACATTATTATGGCCAACCCACCGTTTACCGGTAGCATTGACAAGGGCGATATCAACGAATCGCTCAAATTAGCAACCACTAAAACTGAATTACTTTTTGTAGAACAAATTTACAATCTGCTCAAAATGGGTGGCACGGCAGGTATGATTGTGCCGCAGGGTGTTTTGTTTGGTAGCGGAAAAGCCTTTGTTGAAGCAAGAAAAATATTAGTCGATAAATGCGAACTTAAAGCCGTCATAACCATGCCCAGCGGAGTATTTAAACCTTACGCAGGCGTCAGCACCGCCATTTTGATCTTTACCAAAGGTGGTGAAACAGAAAATGTCTGGTTCTACGAAATGCAGGCCGATGGCTATTCGCTGGACGACAAGCGCACCAAGCAGGAAGGCTATGGTGATTTACAGGATATCGTTGCCAAGTACCACGCCCGCAATACCGAAACCGAAACCGACCGCACACAGAAGTGCTTTTTCGTGCCTCGCGCCGATATCGCCAGCGACGAAAGCAATTATGACCTCTCGCTCTCCCGCTATAAGAAAGACGTGTTCGAGGAAGTGCCTTACGACCCACCGAGTGTGATTCTGGATCGACTGATTCAAGAAGAGGTTGGCGATGCGGTAGACTCAGACCTTGCCAAGGTGCAGCACGGCATCGTGCGCGAGCTTCTGGAATTGAGGGGGATGATTGAATGATTACTGAACTCGTATTGTTTAGTAATGCCATTAAATCTCATGGGTCAGGTATCCAAGGCCTTGCACAGTCTGAATGGCATGATGAAGGAAAGTACCCGGTCATAGGACAGGGTGCTTCTTATATTGAAGGATGGACAAACAGGGATGATTTGGTAATCAGACCCGCACCAAGTATGGTTCTATATGGTGGTCATACTCGTAGAGCCAAATATGTCGATCAACCTTTTGTTCCCGGCCCCAATGTCAAAATTCTGGAGGCGAAAGAAAAGGCGCAGATTGATCATAAATATCTTTTTTACTTCCTTACTGAGCTTCAAATTAAGAGCCGTGGTTATGCAGACCATTTTCCGGAGGTTAAACGTTGTTCAATACCAATTCAACCGCTCAGCGACCAAAAGCGCATTGCCTATCTGCTAGACAATGTGGAAGGGCTGATCGCCCGGCGCAAACAACACATAAAACAACTAGACAACCTGCTCAAAAGTGTTTTTCTGGAGATGTTTGGCGATCCGGTGCGGAACGAGAAGGGGTGGGACACTTTACCATTCCACAGGGTAGGCCAGTTTATAAGTGGTGGCACACCAAGTAAAAGCAGAGACGACTTCTGGGACGGTAATTTCCCATGGGTCAGTCCTAAGGACATGAAAGTTTCAAAGATTAAAAATGCTGCCGACCATATTTCTGAAAAAGTATTTAAGGAAACATCCCTTAAGCGGATTGCTCCAGGTCATTTATTAATAGTTGTGCGTGGTATGATCCTAGCCCATTCATTTCCCGTGGCAATTAACGCTGTAGAGATTGCGATTAACCAAGATATGAAGGCAATCAAGCCAATCAAGGGGATGAACGTCATATATTTGCAGAACTGCCTTGTTTCCCTAAAACGCCAAATTCTCAAGTTGATTTCAACGGCTGGTCACGGAACTCGTAGGTTCGATTCAATAGCGATGCAGAAGCTGTTTATTCCCACGCCACCTGAAATACACCAAAATCAATTCAGCGCAATCGTCGAAAAAGTCGAAGGCCTCAAGTCCCGCTATCAACAAAGCCTGACCGATCTGGAAGATCTATATGGCGCATTGAGCCAGAAAGCCTTCAAAGGCGATTTGGATTTGTCGCGTGTGCCGCTGCCGGCAGAAGGACCTGACAAAGCGGAGAAAGTAAAATTCGAAGCAGAGGAAAAACAACCTAAAGAGCCATTATTCGAACTGCCTGAACCTGAAGAACTTGCCATATTGCTTCAATCCGCTGATGGGCGCAAGACGCTGGTAGGCAAGTGGTTGACCTCCTGGCTGGAGCAGTTAGGCGATAAACCGTTTGAGGCTCAGACCTTTATGGAGACCAGCCGACAGTGGTTGTGGCAGCTGACGGAAGACGAAGCGCCGGACTGGAGCGTGGCGGAATATGACGAACTCAAAGCCTGGGTATTTGAGGCTCTGGAACAAGGCCGTCTGACCCAGACCTACGATGACGCCAACAACCGTGTTCAGATCACGGCGTCAAAGGGATGATGCCGGATGAAACTGCTTCGCCTTAAAATCACCGACCCGAAGGGATTTCGCAGCCTGCAAGCCGGCTTCGAGTATCGCTTCCGCAGCGAATGGGATTTGCAGGGGGAACAGGGCTTTGCGCCTTTTGTCTGCGCCGGTCCTAACGGCAGCGGCAAGTCGAACCTGCTGGAGGTATTGGCGGCAATCTTCTATCATCTGGAGTGCATCTATCTCACAAACCTGCCGGATAGTTTTCGCTACGAGGAGCAGGCGAATCCACAAGGGTTTCGAGGTGATAAAGGTATTCCTGACGGTTTTGAAATCGAGTACCTTATCCAGCCGAAAGATGACCTCAAGATCAGTGGCCCAGACAGGCGTGCACACGTCAAAATCGTCAAAAAAACCGGCGAAACGCCAAAGTGGTATTGGCTCAAGCACGAAGACGGATTCTATGAGGAGGAGGAAGTTGTCGGAAAAAACATTGGGCGTCAACTTATGCCGGAATACATCCTGGGGTATTCCTCCGGTGAAAACGAAATCCTCAGCCTGCCGTTTTTCAAAATGCGCTTCATTCAGTTTGACGAATACTGGGAAGCATTGAAACAGCAGTTGTCCTATCCCGGCCGCCCAGAATCACGTCTGGTCTACCTCGACAGCGGTTTTAGCCAAGCGATCCTGCTTTGCAACCTGCTGTATCATGAAACCGACGCGCTCCAGTCGTTCCGAGAAGAAATAAAAATCCAGGAACTCACGGAGTTCCGCATTATCATCAGGCGCAGCATTGAGGTCTTGCCGGATGAAGTCTTCAGTTTTGTTACCGGGCACAGTCCGGAATTTGAGAATGCACTTGAAATTGCAAAAAATCATCCGGCACTTTCCGTTGTCGAAGGTAGTGATAGCGACAACAAAAGCTTCAGATGCAATCTGATCAAACTGTTGGAAGGTGATGAAAATATTTCCCCAAGAATTGATGGAATCATTAATCGGCTGACACGCTGCGCTACCTGCTGGTATATTGATGAAGCCAGCGATACACTCTATCTCGATTACTTTATCAATGACGCAACCCGGCAAGCCTTCAGCGAAAACTTTGATTTTGATGCTAATAAGTCGCCGGTTGAGCTGTTCCAAGCCTTTCAGGTATTGCTTACGCTTAATCTGTTTTCTGTAAGCCATAATCTGAAAAAAGACCTCTATCAATCTGACAGTCTGTATGTCAGCGAGACGGTTCCGACTCTGGCTTCGGATGAACGTATCATGCGTTTTAAAGACTTCTGGGTAACCAAGACGGATGTAAGCGAACCCATCCTGCTGAAAAGTTTCTCCGACGGGGAACACCAACTGCTACACACGCTTGGCCTTTGCCGGCTTTTTAAGAACACCCAAAGCCTTTTTTTACTCGATGAGCCGGAGACTCATTTCAATCCCGATTGGCGCGCCAATTTCGTTACCCGCTTGCACGATTGTTTCGACGGCAGTGAAGGCCACGAGATGCTGGTCACCACCCACACACCCTTTCTTATTTCCGACAGTAAGCCGGAAAAGGTGCTTGTGTTCAAAAAAGAAGACGGCACGGTTTCGGTCAAACATCCCGAATACAATACTCTGGGCGCATCCATCAACAAGATCACCATGGCCACCTTCGACAAGCGTGAGACCATAGGTCTTCGCGCTCAGACAATGCTTGAAGGCTTACGGCAGCGCTTCGAACAGGGAGAAGACAAAGAGCAGCTCCTAGCCGAAATTAACCAGCAACTGGGCGATTCGGTGGAGAAAGTATTGCTGATAAAAACGATCCTTGACAGTATGGAGCATAACTAATGCTATTTCCTTATGTATATTTGCCAAATCATAGCATTTATAAGCTCCAGCAATGGGTTGACCAAATATTTCTTGATGTTTGGTGTAATGCAAATCCTTCAGTCGAGTACAATATTGATTTATTGCCAGATGAAATTAAAAAAATTACTCTAGAGATTTATAATGATGACAAAATAAAAGAAGATTATTTCTACGGCCCAATTGAACGAGTTTACAAAATATTCCAGTCGATGAATCAGACAGAAAAAAATGCTTTAGTAAAAAATTATAAAGATAATAATGCAATTGAAGATTTATGCAAGGGAACAGCAGGATACACCCCTTTTCTTTACAGTGATCTGGACAAATTAAATGCTACACTAAAAATAGAACTTGAAAAGTTCTTTAAAAGCCTTTTTGATAGTGTCATTAATTTAAAAGCGGTGCAACAACGCATTGGAACAATTAATGAACACTATAAAGAATTTGTAAAAAAAAATTCTAAAGGGAAATGCCCTGTTTGCGGATTGCTTCCCATCGACGGTCAGTATGTTCATACCCGTGATGCGTATGATCATTACTTACCGAAAAGCAAATATCCTTTTTCCTCAATAAATTTTAAAAACTTGGCGCCGATTTGCGACAAATGCAATAAAGGAAACAAGGGCGCAAACGACCCTCTTCACGATAAAAATGGAAACCGACGTAAATCGTTTTACGCTTATAATACAATTTCATACAAATTAGAAATTAAGATCCAAATCAATACACTCGATATTCTAAAATTAACCCCGCAGGATATATCTATTACTTTTGGGCCTGCCAATTTGTCAGACGAAATCCGAACATGGAATGAACTATTCGGAATTGAAGAACGCTACAAGGCCAAGTGTTGCAGTGAAGATGCGAAGTATTGGCTGACGCAAATAACAGACGAATGTCAAAACTATGGACTTGCACCAAATGTTATTTTTCAAGGTAAACTCCGCGAGGCCGAAAAATCTCCTTATTCAGAGACTAATTTTTTAAGAAAGCCATTTCTCGAAGCGTGTGACGCACAGAATGTTTTTAGATAGAACTAATAATTAGGTGGCTGCCAGCGCTGTCATGGCAATGGTGGCAAGAGGGGCGCGGGAAAAAATTAGCAGTGCATATCACTCTAGTAAAAAGGAGGCGTTACAGTGATCAGTTTAATGCCCACAATTTTCTTCGGACACGGCAATCCGATGAACGCGTTGTCGAAGAATAGCTACACGGAGCGCTGGACTTCCATCGGCAAATCAATTCCACGCCCCAAGGCTGTGCTTGTTGTCCAAATAGGTTAATTGGAGGTGTTATGAGCAGGGTTATTGAAACTGAAGCCGGTCTTGATGCTATGTTAAAAAAGTGCCCGCGGGTTCTGGTTCTTTTCTATGCTTCGTGGTGCCCTCACTCACGCAGATTTCTGCCGATCTTCGAAAACTATGCTCTTGGCAACGATCAGCAATTTTGCCGGGTGATGACCGATCAAATGAGCGAGTGCGAAGATACATATGACATTGAAGTAGTACCGACGGTAATCTTTTTTGAGAATGGAAAAGTGGTCAAGCGTCTGGACGGGATTTTGGGCAGCGGACTTACCGAAGGGCAACTGGACAGCTTCATACATTCATGCGATATTACCGGCGTTAATGCATGATGTTTTGATAACCTTAAAAGGAGATAATAATGAGTACATATCAAATCGACGTTGTAGTCGGAAGCCTGCGTAAGGATTCATTCAATCGCAAACTGGCTGATGCCCTTGTGAAGCTGGCGCCGCCGGAGTTCTCCTTTCAGCAGGTGCAGATCAGCGACCTGCCACTCTACAATCAGGACGACGACGCGAACCAGGCCGAGTCTGTTAAGCGGCTTAAGAACGAAATCAAGAGCGCTCAGGGCATTTTGTTCGTTACCCCCGAGTATAACCGTTCGATACCCGGTGTACTCAAGAACGCCATCGATAATGCTTCGCGCCCTCCCGGGCAGAGCGCCTGGACCGGCAAACCAGCTGGTATTTTGGGCGTCTCTTCAGGCCCTGTCGGCACGGCGGCGGCGCAACAGCATTTGCGCAACATTCTCTCAGTTCTGAACGTACCAACGCTTTGCCAACCGGAAGCTTTTATTCAGATGAAGGAAGGATTGTTTGATGACGCCGGCAATATAGGCAAAGACAGCAAACAATTCCTGCAAAACTGGATGGATAAGTATGTGGCGTGGGTGAAAAAGCACGCGGCCTGATAGCTATCGAGGCTGATTTTTGTGCTAGCTTAGTTCATAATTAAGCCAGTTCAGATATTCTTTGCTTCCCTTCACAACCGGCACGGCGATAATTTCCGGAGTTTCGTAGGGATGCAGTTTTTTGATTGCGGCCTCCACTTTTTCAAATAATTCGTCCCGCGTTTTAATCAGGCATAGCCATTCTTGCGCATTTTCAACTTTGCCCTTCCAGCGATAAATGCTGGTTATCGGCCCGGTAATCTGTACGCAGGCGGCCAGGTTTTGCTCCACTAAATATTGAGCAATGCTTTCCGCCTGTTCTTTGGTTTCGGTTGTCGTGGATATTTGAATGTAGGATTTCATTGTTTCACGCATTCGTACATCATTATCGCTGCCGCCTGCGGCAAACTCAAGGAATCCGCCTTGCCGCTTCCGGGAATGCTCCATTTTTCATCGGCCATTCGTAAAATATCTTCCGGCAGGCCATGGCTTTCATTGCCCAGAAGGAGGGCTGCCTTTTTTTTAACAGGATGAGGAGGTAACCCGGTGCGCACATCAGAGCCGATGAGAAAAAAGCTTTTTTTAATCTCGGGCAATGCAGTGGATAAATCAATGCCGGGGATAATTGTCAAATGGAAAATACTGCCCATGGAAGCGCGCACGGCCTTCGGATTGGTGTAATCCACCGAATTAGCGCTTAAAATTATTCCGTCAAAACCGAACCATCGCGCGCTTCTGGTTAGCGCTCCAAGGTTGAGGGGATTGTTTATTTCATGCAAAATAATAATGTTGCCGGAAGTTTCCATAAGCCATGCAGGAAAATCCGGCGCCCGTTTTATGGCGGCTACAGCCATGATGCCTTCCGGTTCTCTGTCCTGTCCGATTTTTTGCCATTGGGAACGTGTGAGTTGATAAATGGGAATATCTTTGGAGGCTGGTAGTGCGAGGTTCTCCCAGTATTGTATTTTTTCGGGCATAACCAGTATTGCTTTTATTTGCCAGTCACTAGTCAGTAGTTCTTCAACCACCTTGATGCCTTCGGCCAGGAAGATTCCTTCCTCTTGCCGCACCCTGGTGTCGTCAAGCCTTGCCCATTTTTTCAACTGCGCTTGAGAAGCGTTTAAATATTCTGTTTGCATAATATTACTTCTCTATAGTTATCTGAGGAATATCTTCATACTTTGTATCCGGCCAGCTTATGGACGCTACAACAGATATAATAAGAATAGAGGAGATTACAATCAGAGAGGCCGCTACTGGTATAAGAATGCCCCCTACATTCTACGCTTGATAAATTTTATCGCTTCGGTAAATATCAGGAGCGTCAATGGCAGCAACGTTACCAGCAGCCAGTCATAATTGACAAGAGTTGTCAGGCCAAATGCCGTTTGCAGTACTGGCAGATTAAGCATACCAATAACTATTATTATTGTAACGAGCACACTAGCCACAAACGCACGATTGGAAAACGGATGCATAATAAAAACGCTCTGATGCAGCGAGCGGCATGTAAAGCCGTTTACCAGTCGCGCAAATACCAGTGCGGTGAAAAACAGCGTACCGGCCTTTAGATCACTCGCGCCGTTATGCAGTGCATATGCGTAAACCGCTGTTGTCAGGAGAGCAATCCATACCCCGACAAGGATAATTTCTGATAATGCCGAAGTATTTAATATCCCTTCCTTAACTGTGCGCGGTTTCTTGTCCATGATTCCCGGCTCCGGTGCTTCAACACCCAGCGCAATGGCAACCAGTCCATCCATGACAAAATTGATGAATAATATCTGCACTGCCGTTAACGGCAGGGGAAGTCCCGCAACCATTGCGATGACGATGCCAATCACTGTTCCCATATTACCGCTGAGCAGATACACCAGATATTTTCTGATATTCTCAAATATCGTTCGCCCCTCTTCCACGGCCGAAACGATCGAAGCAAAGTTATCATCCGTGAGAATCATGTCGCTTGCTTCCTTGCTTACGTCCGTTCCGGTGATTCCCATTGCGATGCCGATATTGGCCTTCTTGAGCGTCGGTGCGTCATTAACGCCGTCACCGGTCATTGCTACAATATTGCCCTGCGCCATCAGCGCTTCAACGATGCGGTACTTGTGTGCCGGCGAAATGCGGGCAAAAACGTTTGCCTCGTTGACAACGTGGTTGAAGGTCTCATCACTCATCTGTTCGATCTCCTCACCGGAATAGGCGCTGCCGTCTTTCAATATGCCAATCTCCCGCGCAATCGCTACTGCGGTAATCTTGTGATCGCCGGTGATCATTACCGGACGGATGCCGGCGCTTTCACAGCGGCGGATCGCTGCAAAAACTTCGGCGCGAGGCGGATCGATCATACCCGCAAATCCGACAAATATCATCCCGTCTTCCGGCTGCGCTTTCGTGAAAGAATCTATCTTCTTATAAGCAAATCCGATCACGCGGAGAGAATCTTCGGCAAACTGTCTGATCGTGCTTTGTAAATGCGTCCGTATTTCATCGGTGATCGTAATTATGCCCTGCGATGTCATGATTTGCGTTGAACAACCAAGCATTACTTCTCCGGCGCCTTTGCTGTAAGCGAAAGTTTCGTTATTAATTGAGTGGTAGGTGGTCATGCGTTTCTTTTCCGAGGTAAACGGATCTTCCGCAATACGTGAGATATCACACCGCAGCGTATCGCTGTTCAAACCGGCTTTTGCAGCCAGAACTACCAGCGCACCTTCGGTAGGATCACCGGTAATCATCCACGTGTCTTTTTTAACCAGACGAGAGTCGTTGCATAGCGAACCGATTTGTATTAGTTGCGCCAGGACAACATTGCCGGTGTCATACGCCACTTCATTACACTTCAGCTCACCAACCGGGTCATATCCACCGCCGGTTACAGACACAATCTTGCCGTCAACATAAATACGGCGCACCGTCATCTGATCTTCGGTGAGTGTGCCGGTTTTGTCACTGCAGATGATATTAACAGCGCCGAGCGTTTCCACCGCCGGCAGTTTGCGCACCAAGGCGCGACGTTTCACCATACGGCGTACCCCCAGCGCAAGCGAGATAGTTACCACCGCCGGCAACGCTTCCGGAATAACGGCCACCGCCAAGGCAACGCCCCAGATAAACATCTTCACCAGCGCGTATCCTTTTAATATTCCGCCGGCGCTCATGATGACGGCAACTACCAGCGCAAAGATGCCGATCCGGCTGCCCAGCGCATCGAGATTCTGTTGCAAAGGGGTTTTCTTCTCCGGCTCCTTTTGAAGCATCTCGGCGATTCTGCCGAATTCAGTGTGCGAGCCGGTTGCGCAAATCAGCGCCTTACCACGTCCGTTGGACACGGCGGTTCCTGCATACACCATATTGAGACAGTCACCAACCGCACAATTTTCAGGAAAGGTCATTTCGGCATTTTTGACAACGCCCTGCGATTCGCCCGTAAGCGCCGCCTCCTCAAGCGTAAGGTTGGCCGCTTCGATCAGACGGGCATCCGCCGGAATCGTGTCGCCCGTCTTGAGTACGACAACATCTCCCGGCACCAGCAACCGCGCTTCAATCAAGTGCTCTATGCCGTTGCGCAGCACAAGCGCCCTGTGCGCCGCCATCTTTTTGAGGGATTCAATCGCCTTCTGGGCCTGATGTTCCTGTATAAAACCCAATATTCCGGCCAAGAGCACAATGACAACAATCGATACCGCTTCAATGATATCGCCCATCAAAGCCGAGATGATTGCCGCTGTTATCAGAATCATGATCAGCAAATTAGCAAACTGCCCGAGCAATTTCTTCCATGCCGGCTCTTTTTTTGTTTCGGTAATTTCATTGAATCCAAAGGTGTCAATGCGTTCGTTGGATTTTTCCTCCGGCAATCCTGTCTCAGTTGAACTCAACCGGGTAAACGCTTCGGCGACACTAAAGCTATGAAATTTTATATTGTTGATTTCCTGCATGGGGGCTCCTGATCAATTGTAGTAGTCTACGCTATTTGTTGCAAAATGTGTTTTCCAGTTGAGCAATCATATTTCGTTCTTCTGCAGAGATTCTGCCGATACCCAAAAAGCCGCCGGCCGCTTCAGCGACAACGGTAACATGCGCCATAATTTCTTTCTTAAAATGCGCTACTTCTTCATTGGTCATCTTATGGCATAACGCGTCCACATAATGTTTCCATGCCGTTAACAGTGAAGAGGAAGGCTTGTTCTTTAGCCACTGATTGAGCAAATCGTAGTTAAGACTATCCGGCGACCAGCCGAACTTGCCCACTGCATTAAGGATCGCATCCTTCTCTTTCGGATCAACATTCCCATCAGCCCAGGCAATTTCAATAAGTGGTACCAGTGAAATCGACGCGAGAGTTTCCGGGCGTAGATTCAGGGCAATGAATTTTTCCAGTATCAGATCATCGTCAATTCCCGACACTACTGCGAGCGCCTCTTTGGTTTCCTTCATCTGCTGCATAGCGCGGTATTTCTCCGCCATCTTCTGATTTTCCTTGAAAAAAAACTGTTCCTCAAGATCATTTATTTTTCCCAAATCCGACATATGTGTTCCTCCTTTTCAATCAAAAGTAAATTGGCGCGCATATTACGTGATAAGTATGAATAAGGCAATAGTTATTAATAATTGTGTTATTAATAATTGTTCCATAAATATTGGAAATTTCAGGGAAAGAACACCCATGATTTAGCCGCCGGAGTAATAGTTCAGATCATTCGGCGTAGTGCCTGAGCGGAATTGTGAATTATGTCCCATGCCGCGCTGAAAGGTGGCGCGTAAGCCAGATCAAGATAACCGATTTCATCAATATTCAATCCTGCCCAGAGCGCTACGGAAAGAGCGTTAATTCTACCCACAACGCCGGCAACACCGACAGCCTGAGCTCCCAGCAGTTTACCTGATGATTTATCGGCAATAAGTTTCAGCCCTATTTTTCTCATTCCCGGCGCGGGAGCCATTGCGCTGCCCCATGTGATGTTGCTGACCGGAGCGTATCCGGCGGCAAGCGCTTCATTTTCCGAAAGTCCCGTGGCCGCGCATTCCAGATTAAACAGCCGGAAGGATTGTGCTCCGACAATGCCGTCAAAGGTCAGCGGTCTTCCGCCGATATTTCGTCCCGCGACGCGTCCCTGTTTGTTGGCTATATCGCCAAGCTGAATATTTGCCCAGCGGCGGCTGACGCGATGCCATGATTCACAACAATCACCGACGGCATAAACATTTTCCATGGATGTTTGCTGGGCGAAGTTGACGGCAATCGCGCCGGTTTTGCCGATGTTAAAACCGATGGATTTTGCCAGTTGTGCATCCGGTCTGACGCCAATAGCCAGCAATACCAGATCGCCATCCCACGCGCCTTTATCGGTAGTTACTCTTAGAAGTGCCGTCGTTCCTTTTTCAATAGCCTGTGCAGTGGCATTAGCCACAAATTCCACACCATGCGTCTGAAGTTCTTCAAGCATAATGGATGACAGTGCCGCGTCCCAGCGGTTGGCAGGCATTGCGTCTTTATGAATGATCGTTGTTTTAATGCCTGCGGCATGCAGCGCTTCGCTCATTTCCAAACCGATAAAGCCTCCGCCGATAATAATGACGCGTTTGGCGTTTTTCTCCCGCAGCCACGTCTTGATATGAATTGCGTCTTCGAGATTTCTTAGCGAAAAAACGCCGGGCAGATCGATGCCGGGCATGTTCGGCACAATTGCGGATGTGCCTGTGGCCATAACCAGAATGTCATAGGGGACCTGACGACGGTCTTTTATTTCAACAATATTTTCCTTGATGTTGATGACTTCCGCGTTGAGCTGCACGCCGATTCCGTCCTCATTGAATTTTGCCGGCGTGCGTGCAATTAGTTTGTTCTCATCCTTAATCAAGTCGCCTATGTAATAGGGGGTTGGGCAGGACGCGTAAGAAACAAATTTTCCCATTTGCAGAATGATAACATTCAAAGAAGGATCATCTCGTTTGGCTTCAGCGGCTGTGGAGGCCCCGCCCGCGCCGCCGCCGATAATGACCAGATTCTTTCCCATAAAACCTCCCGCGTTATTTTGATGAAGATGATGCTTGCCTGCGCCAGAGGATAATAGCAATACCCGCCATCATCATCAATATACACAGGACTTGTCCCATACTCATAAAACTTAAAATTAGACCAAGTTGATAGTCGGGTTCACGGAAAAATTCAATGAAGAAACGCACGAAACCGTAACCGCAAATATAGGTACCCAGAAGCAGTCCATCAAAACTTTTCTTTTTTCTAATCATCCACAGCAGAACAAAGAGAACAATTCCTTCGAAGAACGCTTCGTAAAGCTGGGAAGGGTGGCGCAGGCTGTGTGTCGAATCTAAGGGGAAATACATTCCCCAAGGCACAGAGGTCATACGGCCATATAATTCTCCATTGATGAAATTGCCGATTCGACCGAAAGTGTAACCCAGCGGTATGGCCGGACAGAAAAGATCAACGAAATGCCAAAGATTAATCTTGCGTCTACGGCAAAATGATATAGTGGCAATAACAATGCCAATAAGTCCTCCATGATAAGACATGCCGCTGAGCCCGACAAATTTAATTCCGTTGGAAAAATCGAAGGGCAGAATTATTTCCAGGGGATGCTGTAAATAATAACTGAAATTGTAAAATAAGGCGTAACCAAACCGGCCGCCTAAAATCATGGCAAGCATTGCCCAGACAAGATAGTCCTGCACCGTTTCCGCCGTATATTCGTAAATTTCACTTTTAAGACGATAGATGCTAAGAAAATAGACGATGGCGAATGCAACAAGATACATCAAACTGTAGTAACGTAATTGAAATGAACCTACGCTGAAAAGAGATGGGCTTATCTGCGAAGGTAATTGCTGCCAGGCATTGATGAAAGATTCCATAAATTAATTATACTTTCCAATCGTTTGTTAAGTTAAACTAAAGACTTTGTCACTTCGACTGAAGGGAGAAGTCTTGTTTTTAAGATATCTCTCTGCGTTCGATATGACAGCCTTTAGTATGATTCGCCTTTGAGTTCTTCGACGTATAACTCGGCGCTGTAAATGGCATTGGCTCCGTCGCCCGCAGCTGTTACCACCTGTCGGAACTGTTTGGCGCGGCAATCACCGGCGGCGAATATTCCTGCTGCTGATGTGCGCATGTTTTCATCTGTTATAATGTAGCCGCCCGCATCCAGTTTTAAGATATTTCGGAAAATGTCCGTATGAGGAATTCGGCCGACAAATATAAAAACTCCTTCCGCTTCAATTTCGTTAATATTGCCTGATTCAACATCGGCTACTTTTACACCGGTAACAAATTCCTGACCGGTAACTTCTATTAGTTTTGCATTCCAGACAAATTCGATCTTTTTTTCGGTAAAAGATCTTTTCTGCAAGATTTCGGCGGCGCGCAAACGGTTGCGGCGATGGATTATGGTAACTTTACTGGCAAAATTAGTCAGAAAGAGAGCTTCCTGAAGTGCCGTATCGCCGCCGCCGACAACTACCACGTTCTTGTTGCGATAAAATGGCCCGTCGCACGTGGCGCAATAGGAAATTCCCCTCCCTGCAAATTCCTGTTCTCCAGGGACTTCCAGGTTGCGCCATCTCGCTCCGGTTGCCGCGATTACGCTTAGAGCCTTAAAGGATTTATCTTCTAACGTAACATCCCAGATAAAAGGTGTTGCGATATTATTTTTGATTGCCAAGACATCATTGGTTATTATTTCCAGCCCGAAATTAAGAGCCTGTTTTTTAAATAACTGCATCAGATCAAAGCCGTTGATGCCGTCAGGAATACCCGGATAATTTTCGATTAAATCGGTAATAGTTATCTGGCTTACCGTTGCAGCGCCTTCCACGAGCAATGTTTTAAGGCCGCTCCTGGCGGCATAGATTCCTGCGGTATAGCCGGCCGGCCCGCCTCCGATAATAATTGCATCATAATCATATTCCGGCAAATTGAACTTGCTCACGAAAAATGCTCCTTCCTTGAATTTTCTGCCCTTACTTTAATCAGGATAAATGCGTTTTGTAAAGTCTAAAAAATATCATGATAAATGTTTATTATTAGGCTTAATTGTGATAAAGACTGCCTAATACACTTAATACACTAATACAAGGAAAATTAATGGACAAACTTAAAGGTTCACAAAGAAAATATCTGCGCTCGCAGGCGCATCATTTAAATCCGTTGGTGATTATCGGTGCAAAAGGTTTGACGGATACACTCATCGGTTCGGTGGATCTCGCGCTGAAAGATCATGAACTCATCAAGGTAAAATTCGGCGAGTTCAAAGAAGATAAAAAAAAGATGTCCGCCCAGATCGCGCACGCGACAAAAAGCGAAGTGGTAGAGATTATCGGGAACATAGCCATTTTCTACCGTCAGCATCCAGATCCCCAAAAAAGAAAAATTAAAATCCCCCAAATTATCTAATGATAATTTAAATGCCATTTAGACATTGTCCGTTTTAACTTCGCAATCCAGTTAAGTTGATTATTCTGACTTGGACTGTAAAATCATATGCTTATATATCCGTTTCTGAATCTTTATTCGACAACTTTGATTTACGTGTGACCTTTAACCCATCTTCCGCAGTTGAGGAGATTGGAAGATGGGTTAGGGAAGAAAAACCAGGAATAAAAATACCAATCGGAATAATGGAATTATTTCTGCTTCTCAATCAAAGATGATATCGCGGCGGCAGTGAAACCCGAATTTCAGTTACACAGTAAACGGGGATTCGTTAGTTGTAATGAGACTCAAAATTCAGGAGCAAAGTGAACTGAATTTTGTAAGTCGAATTATCCAATAGCCTTTGGCTATTGGAAACTGTCCCTCTTAAGCGGGGCAAGGAGGAGGTGACGAGGTGTATTGTGTACATACATTGAGGAAGCCGACGACGCAGCCAACAAAGATAGTGCTTTGATCGGAAGCGCATTCCCGTGAGGAGAGCGCATAATAAAGATGACATTACCTTGCCGATAATTTTCGCCAGCATGGCAAAAACTTCCTTCAGAAGCAGGGCTATTTTCTGGTTAATTGCCGGTACTTAATGCGGTGGGGCTGGCTGGCGGCAGATCCTAATCTTTTCTTGCGGTCTTCCTCGTATTCCGAATAGTTGCCGTCAAAAAATAGCACTTTGCTGTCGCCTTCAAATGCCAGAATGTGTGTGCAGATTCTATCCAGAAACCAGCGGTCGTGGCTGATAACGACAACACATCCGGCAAAATTTTCTAGCGCGTCTTCCAGCGCGCGCAGCGTGTTGACATCCAGATCATTGGTCGGTTCGTCAAGCAGCAGAACATTGCCGCCTTCCTTGAGCATGCGCGCCAGATGAACGCGGTTGCGTTCTCCGCCGGAGAGTGTTCCCACTTTTTTCTGTTGATCGGTGCCGGAAAAATTATACCTCGAAACATACGCTCGGGAATTGATCTGCCTGCTGCCGATGGCGATGATATCCTGTCCGTCGGAAATCATTTCCCAGATATTTTTATCGGGATCGAGCGAATCGCGGCTCTGATCGACATAAGCGAGCTTTACCGTTTCGCCGATACGGATAGAGCCGGAATCCGGTTTTTCCTGTTTGGTAATCATGCGGAAAAGTGTGGTCTTGCCCGCGCCGTTGGGACCGATAACACCAACAATGCCGCCGGGCGGCAAGGCGAAGCTCATGCCTTCCACCAGCAGCTTTTCCCCGTAACCTTTGTTGACATCTTTGGTTTCAATCACCAGATCGCCCAGACGGGGTCCCGGCGCGATAAAGATTTCCCGCGTGCCAGATTCTTTTTCCGCATTTTTTCCCAGCAGTTCCTCGTAAGCGCTGATGCGCGCCTTGGATTTGGCGTGCCGGCCTTTGGGCGACATGCGAATCCATTCCAGTTCGCGCTCCAGTGTTTTGATTCGGTCGCCCTCCGCTTTTTCTTCATTTTTCAGGCGGTTTTGCTTTTGCTCGAGCCACGAAGAATAGTTGCCCTGCCAGGGAATGCCCTGCCCGCGGTCCAGTTCCAGAATCCATCCGGCGACGTTATCCAGAAAATAACGGTCGTGAGTGACGGCGATGATGGTGCCTTCATATTTTTGCAGATGATGTTCCAGCCAGGCGACGGATTCGGCATCCAGATGGTTAGTCGGTTCATCCAGAAGCAGGATGTCCGGTTTTTGCAGAAGCAGACGGCACAGCGCGACGCGGCGTCGTTCGCCGCCGGAGAGAACCTTGACAAGCGTATCACCGGGCGGACAGCGCAGCGCGTCCATGGCCATTTCCAGACGGGAATCGATGTCCCAGGCGTCAAGTGCGTCGAGTTTTTCCTGCACGACGCCCTGTCTATCGCAAAGCTTGGCCATTTCGTCATCCGACATCGGCTCGGCAAACTTTTCGTTTATTTCATTGTATTCGTGAATTAAATCCATGGTGCTCTGCACACCCTGTTCGACGATCTGCCGCACGGTTTTGGTTTCATCCAGACGCGGTTCCTGCTCCAGATAGCCGACAGTATAGCCTGCCGACAGAATAGTCTTACCCAGAAAATCCGTATCCAAGCCGGAAAGAATTTTTAAAAGAGAACTTTTGCCGGAACCGTTCAAACCGATCACGCCGATTTTAGCTCCGTAAAAATAAGACAGATAAATGTCTTTGAGCACCGGTTTTTTTTCGTAGATCTTACTTACCCCGATCATGGAGTAAATTACCTTGTTTCCTTCATTGGCCATAAAAGAGTTTTCTCCGCAAAACAGATTTTATGCCACTACGCTTTCTTTGACTAACTTTGTTGGCTTCGTCGTCAGCTTCCTCAACGTATTAGAAATACGCCTGCGGAGCATCCTCCTTGCCGCCTCGTTATTTTTTGAAATCAAAGTGGCATTTAAATATAAGGGAATATTCCCTGAATAATTAAATTAAAATTCTTCTGAATATTTCCTTCCCCATGCAAGGTGCCCATGTGTCCGGGTAAAATCCATTCCAGATCAAGTTTGGAAAAAGCAAGAATGCTCTTCTTCAAAAGAGCGCCATTGCCGCCGGGAAAGTCAGTGCGTCCGACGCTTTGATCAAAAACCACGTCTCCGCAAAAAAGAGCTTTTTGTTCCGGCCAGTAAAGGCCGATAGAACCGGGGGAATGGCCGGGAGCAAGAATTATCTTGAAGGTCTGGTCTCCTAAAACCACATTGCCTTCTTCCAGCGGGAAATTTACGTTCATCCGGGGGGCGTTGATTCCGAAAAGGCTGTACAACTCGCCGCCGTCTCCGTGTAAAAATTCGATTTCTTTGACATGCAGGCCGACCTTGACTTTTTCCTGATCAAAAACTTCCGAGCCCTGAAAATGGTCGGGGTGAGAATGGGTGTTGATGACGTAGCGAATATCTTCTTTTTGGATGCCGTCGTCCAGCATCCGGCTAAGCAAATTGGGCACATAACCGGTCAGCCCCGGATCGATCAAGGCGTTGACATTGCCGCCGATAAAGTAGCTGTTGCAGTTATTTTCGTAAGGATTGGTCCATTCGTAAATATAAATATCGTTTTTTAATCTCATTCTTGATCCTCTGTCGTTGGTTTGTTAGGTGCGAATATCCACAGTAAAATATAGATGAATAATCCTGTGCCGTAAATAGTAACGAGTAAAACAAACATCAGACGCCATGCCCAGGAAGGGAGAGGCGTGGTTTCGCCCAAACCGCCGCAGATGCCGCCCAGCCAGCGGTCCTTGTCCGATTTTGTAAAAGCTCTCAGCCAATTGTCCTGTGTCATTGCTTCACCTCTAAAAAATATTTTATCGGGTTATTTCTTTTTAGCCGGGAAAAGCTTATCCAGCGGCAAATCCGAAGTACGGTGGCTTACGCCGATGATGTTTCCCTGCTTATCCACGAGAATTAATGTCGGCACCCCGATAATCTCGTAGTCATTGGCGACACTGCCGTCTAAGTCCACCAAAACAAGATAAGGGAATGAATTTTCTTTGGCAAAACGAGCCACCTTTTTGGTCGATTCGTTTATATCAATATAAATAAATTTCAGCCCGCTTTTAGCGTATTTATCATACAGAGCTTTGTAGTTGGGCATTTCGCCGCGGCAGGCAGGGCACCAAGTCGCCCCGAAAAATATTATTACCGGATTTCCCCGTTGACTGCTCAGTTTAAATGTTTTTCCCTGAACATCATCCAATGAAAAGTTCGGCGCCGCAATCTTCTCCTGTTTAAAGGGAGGTCCGGATTGCCCGAACGACAAGGCGGCGGAAACACAGAGAAATAAAATAACCGGAATCAACAATAGTATTTTTTTATTCATTGCACCCTCTTTTTTCTTATGTTGATAAAGCACCAGCAATATACAGGAAATATTCCGCCGCGCCAATCAATATCAGCCCGGAAATGAATTTTATTTTTATCATCCATGTGCCTGATCTGGGCAAAGCGGCGATAACGCCGGCGAATGTGCCGGCGATAATCAACAGCGTTCCCATGCCGAAGGCGAAAACAAAAAGCAGACTCATACCCAGCAAAAGATTCGTTTTTACCGCCACATAGCCCAGTAAAACGGCCAGCGCGGGAGCGGTGCAGGGTCCGATAACAACGCCGGATACGGCGCCGATTAAAAAGCTGTCTAAAAATCCTTTATTATTGTTTTGGACGGGGATCTTCATGAATTTTTGCGGAACTGGAAGAGAAATATGGAAAACATCGAGCATGGACAGACCCATAAAAAGGCAAAGGTTTGCCATAATGAAATATGTCCAGGGCGTCGTTTGCATCTGCCCGAAAAGTCTGCCCGATAAGGCCGCTATTCCGCCCAGAATGGAATAGGTAAATGAGATTCCTCCAACATAAAACAGTGCAAGAAAAAATCCGCGGAGTTTGGATGATGAACCCTGCGCGCCGATTAATCCGACAGTTACCGGAATTAAAGGATAAGTGCATGGAGTGAAACTTATTACCACTCCGCCCAGATATGCTGCAAGGAAAGCTAAAAACACTGAACCCTGCAAGTATAAAGATAGATTGTTTACCAAGTTTTCGATCATTAGTGCTTTGCCTTTGTTTTTTTTACAGGATAAAAAAATTGCTTCGAAGCGTCAAGTTAAAAGCTTTCATTTGGATATAACATATTAAAATTAATGCGGACAAAAAAATGGTGCCGAAGCCGGGATTTGAACCCGGACAGGCGTACACCCACTAGACCCTGAACCTAGCGCGTCTACCAATTCCGCCACTTCGGCACGCAAAAAGTGCACTATACCTATCATCATCTTATTGTCAAGATAAAATGAACTTGAATTTAATCCCCAAAATGCTATGTTAGCAAGCCAATTATCTTAATGGTTAGTGGAAAATAATGATTATATTTAAGGGAATAGAAAACATAACTGAAGATTTTCGCGGATCATTTGTGACGATCGGCAACTTTGACGGCGTGCATCTGAGCCATCAATTCATTTGCCGTAAACTTGCTAACGAGGCAAAAAAGGCCGGAACGAAATCGCTGGTTATTACTTTTGACCCGCATCCCAAGATGATTCTTCATCCTGGGATCCGGCCTTTTTATCTGATCACTACTTTAGATGAGAAGCTGAAATTGCTGGAAAATTGCGGGATTGACGGCACGTTAGTGATTCCTTTCTCCCTGGATTATTCCAAGGTGACTGCCGAACAATTTGTCCGGGAATTCCTCGGACAAAAACTGGCTATTAAAAAAATTATTGTCGGCCATGATTATACTTTCGGTCAGGGCAAAGAAGGCAACAGCGATTATTTGATTTCCTGCGGGAATGAAATGGGATTTACTGTAGAAGTTGTTGACGCTGTTAAAGAGGGAGAGGATATTATCAGCAGCACGCTTGTAAGGAATTTGATTATCAAAGGCGACGTTAAAAAAGTGACCAAGCTTCTGGGAAGGTGTTATAATATTGCCGGTATTGTGGTTTCGGGAAGAGGGCGCGGTGTTGGTCTTGGCTTTCCCACGGCCAACATAGAGCCGGAAAAAGAATTACTGCCGCCCGCGGGAATATATGCCGCATTTGCGAATGTTGAAGGAAAGCGCTATATGGCGGCTTTAAATATCGGCGAGAAACCAACCTTCGCTGATTATACTTCTACTTTTGAAGTTCATATGCTTGATTTTTCCGGTGATCTCAGAGGCAAAAGATTAAATACGGAGTTTGTGGAGAAGATTAGGGACATTATCAAATTTGATAGTCCCGAAATGTTAAAGAAGCAGATTGCGGCGGATGTAGAAAAGGCAAGATCAATTTTGCTTAAGAATATTGAAAATAAATAACAAAGGAAATTTAGATGGAGGTTAGTAAAAAGATGTTAAGAATTGCTATTGTCGGTGCAACCGGGATAGTCGGTCAGCAGGCGATTGTCAGCCTGATTGGGCATCCCTGGTTTAAAATAACAAAATTAGTAGCTTCGGAGCGGTCTGCGGGAAAAAAATATATTGAAGCTCTTAAAGATGCCAATGGCTCTTCGCGCTGGTGGTGCACAGAAGAGTTGCCTGATAATATCGCTAAGATGGTCGTGGAAGAAGCGGCTTCTTTCGATGCTAAATCGGTTGATATTATTTTTTCCACAATGGATGCTGGTGCCGCCAAAGAACTGGAACCGAAGTATGCCAAAACTACACCGGTTATCAGCACGGCTTCGGCGTTTCGTTATGAAGATGATACACCAATTCTTGTTGGTGGGGTGAATATGGATCACGCGGCATTGCTCGCGGTCCAACAGAAAAACCGCCGCTGGAAGGGATTTGTTTCTCCTAAACCGAATTGCACGATTGCCGGTTTAGTGGTTTCTTTGAAACCAATTCAGGAGCTTTTTGGAGTAAAGCAAGTAGTGATGACTTCGCTACAAGCCATGTCCGGTGCGGGAAGAACACCGGGCTTATCCGTTATGGATATGACGGAAAATGTCATCCCTTATATAGCTGGCGAGGAACCAAAAGTGGAGACCGAGCCGCAAAAAATTTTGGGAAAGTTTACCGGCAATAATATCAGACATGCGCCTTTTGGCATTACGGCGACATGCACCCGTGTACCTGTGCTTGACGGTCATATAGTGTGTGCTTTTGTGCAAACAGAAAAACCCTGTTCGCCGGAGCAAGTGAAAAAGGCAATGGTGAATTTCGGCAAGGATTTTGTCGATCTTGAACTTCCCAGCTCACCGGCGCATCTGATTGATGTTACCGATGATCCTTTCCGTCCTCAGCCGAGAATGGACAGAGACAAGGGCGGTGGTATGACGGTGACTGTCGGCCGTATCCGTAAAGATCCGATTATTGAAAACGGGATCAAATATGTTTGCCTGGCCCATAACACCAAGCTGGGAGCGGCTAAAGGCGCTCTGCAAACAGCGGAATATCTGGTCAAGAATTATCTGAAACTGGTTAAATAATTTACCACACGACCCCGACCTTTATTCTCGAAGGTCGGGGTCTTTAAAATTGTGGAGGAGACCTAGTGCCGATGGACATCGAGCCCGCGAAAATTCCGGTTATATTACTTTACAGTGTTGATCCGGACTGGACGCAAGTTGAAAAAGATGAAGTGATTCATCTGACCACACAGCTTGGTCAAGCGCTTATTGATATGGGGTATCCTCTGGTTTTTGTCCCCATCGAGGATGACGATATCGCCAAATATCTCAATTGCTTCGATCCTGCCGGCCATATTGTTTTTAACTGGTGCGAAGGACTTCCCGGGATAGAGCGCAGTGAAGGGTTGGTGGCAAAACGACTCGATACGCTCGGCTTTACCTTTACCGGCGCGGATTCCGGCACACTGGATCTGGCGTATGATAAATACCGTGTGAAAGTCCTTCTCGATCAGGCTCGTATCCCCACACCGGCCTGGCGTGTATTTCATTCTCCCGAACCGGGCGACTGGAATATATTCCCGGCAATTGTTAAGCCGATAAATGAACATTGTTCCATGGGCATTACACAAGACTCCGTAGTATTTAATCAAACGGAATTGAAAAATCGCATATCCTTCGTTCTTGATAAATATTCCCAGCCGGCTTTGGTGGAGGATTTCATTGACGGGCGCGAATTTCATGTTTCCGTTTTAGGCAATGAAAACCTGACGGTGTTACCCGCCGCGGAAATGGATTTTTCATTTTTCGGTAATGTCCAAGACAGGTTGTGCACCTATGATGCGAAATTTATTCCCGGCTCCGAACATTATACAAAAATAGAAACGCTCCTGCCCGCTCCTCTGACCAATGATGAAAAGGAGGATATGGAGTCGGTCTGCAAAAAAGCTTATCATGCTCTAGGATGCCGGGATTACGCCCGTATGGATGTCCGACTGCGGGATAACATATTTTATGTTCTGGATGTTAACCCTAACGCGGATATCAGCATTGATGCCAGCATGGCGTGCGCCGCCGAAGTGGCCGGTATCAGTTACGGACAGATGGGCAGTTTAATAGTCAAGATGGCAGCACAGAGGCATCCGGTATTCGGCAGGCTGTTTAAATCCATTAGTGATGGAAAAGAAAAAATATAGAGAATATTTTTTTGCCTTTAATGGCGACTAAACTTAATTTCTCTTTGGTCTCTTCGTTTGTTCAACTTTTAGAAAGAAGAGATTCGTAGACGGCAAGATCGTCAGGCGAAAAGCAGCAGAAAATTATCTCCTCTAACTTCGACGATTTTTGAACCACTTCAGCGGCTGTGTCTACGGCAACTCGAGCCGCCAGTTCAAAGGGATATCCATAAACACCGGTGCTGATACCGGGGAAAGCAATCGTTTTAAATCCTTGTTTGTTAGCGATGGCTAAAGAATTCCGGTAACAGGAAGCGAGCAGTTGTGGCTCACCTTTCCCCCCGCCTTTCCAAACCGGTCCCACAGTATGGATGACAAATCGTGCGGGCAATTTATAGCCCTTTGTCAGCTTTGCTTCTCCGGTTTTGCATCCGCCAAGCTTTCGGCATTCCTCAAGCAGTTCGGGGCCTGCGGCGCGGTGGATTGCGCCGTCAACTCCACCTCCGCCAAGAAGCGATGAGTTCGCTGCATTGACAATCGCATCAACCGAAAGGGTAACAATATTTGCCTGAATTGTCCGTAATCTGACCATTGAATTTTATCTTTCTACCGCTTTTTTATACTTTTAAAGCAATTTACTGTAACAATATAGCACTGGAATTGATATTTATCAATTTGAATAGGTGTGACGAAAAATACTATTTGACAGAAATATCATTCACTGTTATTTTAGCAAAAAGAATGCAATAGGCACACATTTATGAAATATTTTGACTGGAATGACGAAAAAAATGAAACGCTTAAGCAATTGCGCGGCGTATCATTTGAACAGGTTGAATTAGCCATTGCAACCGGTGATTTAATAGACCGTTTAACGCATCCGAATCCGGCAAAATATCCTAAGCAAAAAGTATTTTTAGTAAGGATTGCGGATTACATCTATTCAGTGCCTTATGTTGAGGATCATGAAAAAATATTTCTGAAAACAATCATACCCAACAGAAAAGCAACAAAGAAGTATCTGGGAGATAAGCAATGAAAAAAAATGTGTATTTAGACGACGATGAAAAAAAATTGGCGGAATCCCTGGAAAATGAAGAATGGGTCTCCGATCTGCCTAAAAAAGAAAAGCAGAAATACGAGGCCTCCGCGCGCTATAGCCTGAACAAGCAAATGCGGATCAATATCCGGATGACCGAAAGGGATTTAATGAAAATCCGGGCAAAAGCCATTGAAGAAGGTATTCCGTATCAGTCCCTCATTTCCATGTTGATTCATAAATATAATGAAGGGAAAATGTCGATTAGAAAGTAAAGGGAAGATCTGAATTTACGTTCATCGAATTCTCTTCGTTATTCGGATAAGGATGACAAAGGGCGTGGATGTCTACCGAACGCTCCGCATAACCGGATGGCAATGGAGCGCAGCGGAATTGTCAGTCCGAGTTAATGCGGTTGTTAGCCCTTTGTCTGTTCATAGTCTTTGAAGGAATAGTCAACATCAAATCGTACGCCAGTTATTATTCAAAGGAGGCATATCATCAGGTGAGACGACGCGACTACAAACAGGGCAACGAAATTTTTCACCATATTCCGCCTCGCCTGCATGCAACATAATTTGGGGCGGCCAAGTGCATCTGCACAGCTCATATCCTAATCCTTTGGCTATCTGAGCTTCAGCTGCCTGTAGCTTTTCCTCAACTTCAAGAAGTTTCCGAGAAACGTCCTCCTTCTCCCGCTTAGGTAGCATATCGACAATTGATTTGACTGCGGACACCACCTTTTCAAAGAGGGAAATGCCGTCAGAAAAAATTTTCAAATCGAACATATGTTGCCCTCCTTATTATTCAAGTATTCTTATGGCTATGGCCATAAGGGATTTTTGCGTACCCGAGCCTCCGATAAGCCCGAATTGCTGATTGTATGTGATCATGCTGCTGTTTGTCTTGTCTGCTTGGTTCAGAATGATTGCGTTTGCGCCTTTGGAAGCGGCTTTCTTCTGCATAGCTTCAATCAAGTCCGTCCATTCATGAATCATTCCTCCAGAGGAAGCAACCCAGCCCACTTCAATGTACTTCTTATCCTTCGGTGGTTCAGTCAAGACCTTGACTGGTCCTTTGTAAGGGGGATATGTCTCTCCGGTCTGTGTGAATTTACTCGTCGCACATCCGGCCAGAAAAAGGACGGTAATGGCAAACACTAACAACATACCAATTCTCTTCATGATCACCTCCGTTAATAGTCTAATGTCGTACATCAGCGGGAGCGGGTTTTTCCGCGATTCGCTGCATGGCGTCGTTATCGATTCCTGTTACCTATGCCACCAATGTCCGAAAAAAGTCTCGGACAACATCTCTATTGTTTCTGAATTTTTCCAAAAGTAACCCCTCAATTCCTTCTGAGCTTTTTGACTCTAGTAGCCGTTCTACATCATAAGCCCGCTTATCAAGCTGGCGACAATACTTGTCAATAACGGTTTGAGGCGCTATATTACGTTTCTTGGCTACCATGTTCGTTGCCTGTCTTCTCGACAATCCGAGCTTCTTGACTCCATAAATAACTTCGAGAGTTTGAGCTAAAGCCTTTGGCACAGATGCCGGAAAGGTGGGAAAATCGTTTGCCGTATGGGTTTTTACGGGGCTTTCAGTTCGGTTTTCAGTTCTTCCAAATAGAAGTCTTTTTAAAACTGAATTTGGGGTATCTTCAAATGGATCCGCGTTCTTCTTCAAGAACTGCCAAACCTCTTCGTCTACATCAATCTTATAGACCGCCATTGTTTCCTCCTTGCTTGACGTACTTAACTACTACATACTTCATAGCACATATTATACGATAGTAATTGTAGTTTGTCAAGCAAAAAATATTTGGTCCGTGGTTTCAAACTCCGATCTTGATTATATCTTGCTACATGTGTCCGAAAAGTAAGGCTTTCATATGCCTCTATTCCTCTCCGAGGAACATTTAATATACCAACTTGGCATTTTAATTTTATAAAATATACTTTATTTCTTGGAAAATTAAAAACAAATTTGTTTTATAAAATCAATAGGAAAACAGATTCAAGTCTCCGGTATTTTGTGGTAATAAAGATTGATCATGAACATACTGGATAGGAAATTTTATCGGCGCGATACGTTGCAGGTGGCTCGGTCTCTTTTGGGGCAAAAGTTGGTGCGTCAAATAGATAGCCTTGAACTTTCCGGAATGATCGTGGAAACGGAAGCTTACTGTGGTCAAGCGGACAGCGCCTGCCATGCCCATCGCGGCATGACACCGCGAAATAAAGTCATGTTCGGTGAGCCCGGTCATGCTTACGTTTATTTTACTTACGGCATGCACTACATGCTCAACCTCGTGACTGAAGCCGCGGAAAATCCCTGCGCCGTGCTTATCCGCGCTGTTGTGCCACTTGCCGGAATTGAAGAAATGGAAGCACGCAGGAAGAGAAAAGGCGCTGAGTTAACTAATGGTCCGGCCAAGCTCTGTCAGGCTTTGAGCATTGACAAATCTTTGAACGGCTGGGATTTGACCTGCGGCAAAGAATTGTGGGTGGAGGATTACAGGAAGATTCCGGCTAAATCAATTATCATTACTCCCCGGATAGGCATTGATTACGCAAAGACAAAAGACAGAGACGCTCTCTGGCGATTTCTGGTTAAAACCTGAAATATTCCAAATGTTCATTAACCCGGATTACGCAATAATGATTTTTCTAAACCTCTAAATTTAGCATCCCTGTCATTTCGAGGAGTCCTGACATGTGTCGGGACAACGAGAAATCTTAAAAGATTCCTCACCCGCACGCGGGATTCGGAATGACATATTGTATAGATATTTATGAAACACTACACTAGATTCAATAGTCTGAAAATTCTTTGATACTTTTATTTCTGATAAATTTCCGGGAATAATTTCCAACCGGCGAGAAAAAGAGAAGCGATAACCGGTCCCAGGATAAAACCGGAAAATCCCATAGCAGCTATTCCGCCGAGTGTAGAAAGAAATATTAAAAGAGAGTGCATCTGAGTGTC
>DCVU01000080.1:11289-14959 GCA_002327415.1 Smithella sp. UBA2180 | reverse complement strand
TGAAGAGACCATACAGGCGTCAAACGGGCATTAATTAGTCCGCCGATGATAATGCCGAGGCAGATGAATTGGAGCGTAGCGGTGTAAATCCTGGTTTTGTTTATTCCAAGTACAATTGGTAATGTCTTTATCCCCGCTTTGTTGTCGCCTGCTGTATCACGCATGTCCCACATAATTTCATAGGTCATGACCATGGCAAACATATAAGCAAAAGCCGTGAAGAACATCCAGTCAGGCTGTGCATGTACGCGCAGCATAGGAAAAACCAACAGTCCCGCAGACCATCCGGCACCGGAACTTAAATTCTTAACAATGAACATATTTTTAAGGCGCAAATGCGGTTTGGAAGGCCAAAGAGGAGTGTTATAGAAATATCCAACAGCCGCGCCGAAGATGATCAGTGTCACCGTGCTCCAAGTGGGTTCAGTAAAGAATNNGGCTTTTAGCTTGAGCGTCTTTTAAATCGCCGGGACAGTTCAGACTGTCCTCTTCCACATCGGTGAGTCTGTTCCACTGGCAGATGCAGGCTACTGCCAGAGTGATGATCAGATAATCTATATTGCGAAAGCGTATCTTTAAAAATTCAGACCAGCACCACATAATCGCCGGCGCACTTACTGTAATGTGCAACCGGTTCAAGATAAAAACTTGCGTAATCCTTTTCAGCATAATCTTCAATGTGAGATATTACTTGCCTATACAGAAGCTGGAAAATATCTTATCCAGTATTTCATCATTTATTTTTTTACCGGTTATTTCATCCAGATTATCCAGGGCTTCGCGCAAGTCGAAAGCCGCGAATTCGGCAGACATGCCATTGGCGATGCTTTCCTTTGCGTTTTGAATATTTTTAAAGGCTTTCTCTATCGCCAGTTTATGACGCATATTAGTAATCATCGCGCTACCTGTATTTTTAATTTCGTTACTGACAAATAAATTCATAATTGTGTTTTTCAATTCTTTCAATCCGTTGCCTGATTTTGCTGATATTTCCAGGAATTTTGCTTCCGGCGGGAACAGCTTTTCAATAGTTTTTATTCCCCATGCTTGCGGCAAATCCATTTTATTAATCGTGACAATAATTCCCCCCGATTTATTTTTATCAATAATAATTTTATCTTCGTCCGTCAGCGGTTTGCTTACATCCAGCATTAAAATTACAACATCTGCGTTTGCCAGATTTTCCCAGACCAGAGATATTCCTTCTTTCTCGATTGCGTTTTGCGGTTCTCTGATTCCGGCGGTATCCATCAGATTCACGGGGATGCCGCCAATATTAATTGTGTCCGTAATCAGGTCGCGGGTTGTTCCCGGGATATCAGTGACAATTGCTTTTTTCTTTCCTGTTAAAGCATTGAGCAGGCTTGATTTCCCCACGTTTGGTTTTCCCGTGATAATGACGTTAACGCCTTCGGTGTAAACCCTTGCCGAGAGGTATGACGACAGAAGCGATTGCATACGCTCCAGCGCCTGATTTATTTGCGGCGGTATGTCCGGTATTTTTTCTGCGGATGTGTCTTCGGTAAAATCAATGGCCGCCTCCAGCATGGCCAGCGCGTCTATCAAAAGTAAACGCAGCTCTTCTATTTCTTTGCGCAAAGAACCCTTTAGCTGGGCGAGTCCGATGGCGCAGGCCTTGGCCGATTTGGCGGAAATCATCGCGGCGAGAGCTTCCGCCTGCGATAAATCAAGACGACCATTTAAAAAGGCACGCTTGGAGAATTCGCCGGGACGTGCCAGGCGGCATCCCAGTTCCTGCAGTTGTGTAATGATGGACTGTATAATGACTGGATTGCCATGACAGTTGATTTCTATAACATCTTCTCCCGTGAAAGAGCGTGGTTTGCGCATATAAGATATTAAGACTTCATCGAGAATAGTTTTACCATCGGCGGAGGTTATATCGCCGTGGTATAAATGATGGCTTTCCCACGGGCAATTTTCGTTGGAAGGATGAAATATGCGGCGGATGATTTCGAAAGCTTCGGGTCCGCTGATCCGAATTATTCCGATTCCGGACATACCGAAAGGAGTCGCAACGGCTGCTATAGTATCTTGGCGAAGCACAGTGCGGCACTTCCCCTTTATTGTCTGATCGTTAAATTGGTTAGCAAACTATTCTCGTTTTCTTTCCCTGCTACGCTTGTGGTTTCCCGTCTTCGCGGGAAGAATAACGATTTTTCTAAATTTGCCTTCGCCGCGGCTTTGCGTGATCAGTGATTCATCTTCTTGCAGTAGCATATGGATAAGTCGCCGGTCATGAGCGTTCATGTGGCCGAGCGATACAGGTTTCAGGGTCTTTTTTACTTTTTCCCTGATTTTTTCCGCCAAACCGAGCAAAAACTCCTCTCTTCTTTTCCGGTACTCTCCTGAATCGATCAGGATCATTTTACGTCCGTTATTAAATTTATTGGTTGCTTTGTTCAATATATACTGAAGAGCATCAATGTTTTGCCCACGTTTGCCTATAAGTAACCCGCTGTTATCGCCTTCAATGTTGAGAATTATTTTTTCCGGAGTTTCATTAACAGTTACATGGCATTCCAATGGTATCCGCTGCAAAATGCCGTCTAATAGATCCTTGGCCTTTGACGCCAGGATAGGGTCGGAAATGGAATCGGAAACGATGGAAAGCTCTGCCTGCTTTATCGGTTTTTCTGTAATAATCTTTTTTCCAGATATAAATTCTTTTTCAGGCTTTACCCGAGGTTCTATTATTAACTCATTTTTAACTTCCGGATGATCCGTGAAGGAAAAATCGATATTCAGAGAAAGCAACGAAGCTCTTATCTTGGCTTTTTTGGAAAACATACCCAAGAAACCTCCGCTTTCTTCTGAAATAATTTCAATATTTAATTTCTCCCGCGGTACTCCAAAATCGCGGCAAGCTTTTTCTATAGCTTCGTCAATTGATTTTTCTTCTATCTCTATAGTTTCCTCACTCATCTCCAAACCTCATGTCAATATATCAATCAGCGAATTTTTTATTAATATAAATTTGCTGACCTATGCTTAAAACATTATTTAATAACCAGTAAATGACCAGCCCCGACGGAAAATTTAAAAATATAAAGGTAAATACAATAGGCATAATCAACATCATTTTTGCCATCATGGGATCACCTGTAGAAGGGGTCATTTTCTGTTGAATAAATTGTGTTGCACCCATAATAATTGGTGTTATATAATAAGGATCTTTGGCTGATAAATCCTGAATCCACCAGAAGAACGGCGAGTGACGCAGTTCAATGGCGTAAAGAAGTGTATTGTACAGGCCGATAAACACCGGAATCTGAATTAACATCGGCAGGCAACCACTAAGAGGGTTGACTTTATGGGCTTTGTAGAGAGCCATAGTTTCCTGACCGATTTTGGCCTGATCATTTTTGTATTTCTCTTTTAACTCAACTAATTTAGGCTGAAGTTTCTGCATTTCCTTCATTGATTTATAACTTATATTACCCAGCGGCCAGAAGATAAGTTTGATCAGGATTGTCAGGATGATAATGGCAACTCCGTAATTACTGATATACTGATACAAAAATTTAATGAAAATCAGCAAGCCGATGGAAAGCCATTTCAATCCCGGTATAAATGAATCAAACTCAATAGCTTCTTCCAGCGATATCCCCTGTTTTTTGAGAAGAGTGTAATCCTTGGGACCAATAAA
>DCVU01000080.1:0-11272 GCA_002327415.1 Smithella sp. UBA2180 | reverse complement strand
GTCAGGGACGGATCTTGCGGTATAACTGCCGCCATAAAATATTTCTTCTCAAATCCACCCCAGGAAACATCAGGACCGAGACTCGTATCAGCCGATATATCCGAAACTTTCTTACGCTTGATGGACTTGGAGACATAGGCGACAGGTCCTTCATTGCTGTAGCTGTCTTTTTCTTTTTTTGGATCCGAATACTCGTACCAGTTAAGATGAGGTATCTGGGTCATCGGGGAGTTAGTAAGGTTGGATACTTTTACGTCCAGTGCGATTGAATAATTATCGGGATTGAAAGTAAAAATCTTTTCTATTTTAAGTCCATTAAAAATCCGGAAAAAAACTAAACGATTTCTTTCTTTGGAATTTTTCATATCCGGATTGGTTACATCAACATCATAAACGGAGTCAGCGGTAATTTCAGGGGCTGATTCGGGAAAGGTGATTGCCAATGGATAAGGCATGGATTCATTAATTACTACAAGTTCTATCGGCTCTTTATTTTTTGCTTTGGCCGGTTGCTTCGTGCCGGTTATAGAATTCTTAATTACAGGATAAATATCGTCAGTGCATTTGGCACATTCTTTCTTATATCCTTTGAGTTGAAACGATTTCAAAGCAGCGCCTTTGGTGGAAAATATCGCCGTGTAGTTCTTAGTTTCTACCTTGATATCTTTGGGCGCAGCTTCTTTTTTAGCGACAGTCTGTGTGATTGCTGGTTTTAACGCTACCGCCGTATGGGGTGTTTTTGCAGCGGTATCTTTGATGATTTGTTTTGATTCTTGAGCCGGAGTTGCCTGCTTTTGCGCCGGTTGTTTGAGAAAAAATAACTGATATACCAAAAGTACGGCAAGTGACAGGACTACGGCCAGAATTGTCCTTTTATCCATTAAAAACCTCCAATTTCATTTTACTTGACGGGATCATAACCGCCGGGGTGCAGGGGGTGACAACGAAGGATTCTTTTTATGCCCAGGAACGTTCCTTTTGCCGGTCCATGCAGTTTAATTGCCGAGATGGTATATTCGGAGCATGATGGATAGAAGCGGCAACATGGAGCGAAAAAGAAAGGTGATACGCAAATTTGGTATAGACGAATTATGGAAACAAAAAATTTTAACAAAATTGTCTTGAGCATAAATTATATATTATTTTTCTGTGTGAAGAATTCCGTCAATTCTTTGCATGCTTCGAGATAAGTAAGGGGCGGCATATTTTTTTTAGCAATGATTACGACATCATGCCCGGCGGGAAACAAGCTCTTGTTGAGGCGAAAAAATTCTCTGATCAATCTTTTGATTCTGTTTCTTTTTACTGCGTTTCCCACTTTTTTGGTTACGGTAAGTCCAAGCCTTCTAGCCCCTTGAAAATTACTGCATGCTATGATTGTAAAGTGTTGAGAACTTCTCCACACCCCCTGTTGGTAAATAATTCTATATCTACTGTGATTAGTAATCCTTTCCAATTTCCGGTAAGATTGTTCTTCCATGCATACCGACCATCCTTGAGGTACAAGGTCCTGAATTTATACGGCTAAACGTTTTCTTCCCTTGGCTCTTCTGCGGCTCAAAACTTGCCTGCCGGATTTTGAAGCCATACGAACGAGAAAACCGTGGGTCTTCTTTCTTTTGGTATTTGTTTTATTGGTCAAAGTCTTTTTCATGGTTAATCCTTTAAAAGTAATGAATTAATTTATAGATCATAGTAGAATTTATTTGTCAAGGCTAAATTGGCTAAATTGGTGAAAAGGCGGATTTTAGCTGTTCGCTTATCTGCAGGGGATAGCTGAAATGAATGTTGCCACAAATTTGGGTTTATTTGCCGCAGTGTCATTTTAAAACTTGATTGTCGCTATCTATTTAATATTAGGATATTTTTTTAAGATGCATTATTTATAAAACATGTCTTGAAAGAAAGATAAATCAAGTGTAAACTTAAAAGCAAAGGCCGGAGAAGATCAGATGATCGCTGGCAGAATTTTTCTGCTGGAGGAAAGTCCGAGCTCCACAGGGCAGGATGGTCGCTAACGGCGACTGGGGGCGACCCTAAGGAAAGTGCCACAGAAAATATACCGCTTGGCGTATACGTCAGGTAAGGGTGAAAAGGCGAGGTAAGAGCTCACCGCTTTTCCGGTGACGGAAAAGGCATGGTAAACCCCATCCGGAGCAAGACCAAATAGGAGAACGTTTAAGGGCTGCCCGCCTGATGTTCTCGGGTAGTGTCGCTAGAGGCGTAAGGCAACTTACGTCCCAGATGAATGATCATCACCGCGTGCAGGGTAACCTAATCGTGGGACAGGACTCGGCTTATGATCTTCTCTCGTGCCTGTAATTATTATAATCTGAAGATATTTAACCATATTCTGTCACAGCTTCTTCCCTCTGTCCTTTGCCTCATTATAAATCATCCACATACACAAACCGATTGCCAGAAAGAAAGAACACAGCATAAAATTAGGCGTGGTTCCCAGGATTTCATCTACAAGATAACCGATGAATAAGAAAAGGAAAGAAGACAAAACCATCGCAAGTCCCCAGGCTGATAACATCAGAATTCCGCTAAGGTCTTTGAACTTCTCGCGGTTTTCCTTTGGTTTTTTCCCTATCAGGTAACCCTTCATTTTCCTCAAGCCACATCAAAATATGAACATGAAAACGTGTTTAACAAACTTTTTATGCCTGGCTATTACACGGGCGGCATTTACTATACTTGGATAAAACTTATAAGTCTTTTTATCAGATCCATTCCCAGTTCTGTAAAGATAGCGATTAATATAACGAAAAGAATGAATACCATGATCAATTCGCTGTTGCTTATTTTTTTATATTTTCTTTTTATTATCCAAAGAACGATACAGCCGATAACCAAAGCGATCAGATGCGGTAAATAATTCATTTCGTCCTCCTTTTATTTGAAGTAAAATAATATTAATAGTGACACAAACTATTATAGTTTGCATGTGGATTATTATATATTGTATTTGATTAAAAGCCATTTTATTTTTAATGACACTCGCTGAGAGCGAATGAAATGATGCTCGAAGCAAAAGTGGAATTATCCCTGAAGCGTAGCGGAATGGGATAATGATAATCCAATTTTGCAAACGTAGTGCTGCGGAATTGGATTATCATTAAAAAGGCCGAATCGAAATTCGGCCTTTGGGTTTGGTTAATTTATTAAATTAAACTTAATTATTTATCATCGTCATCATCATCGAATGGCACGTTTTCCGATCCTTCTGGAATTTCTGCTCGTAATGAACGGCTTATTCCACGAACCAAAAGCAGCATAATGAAGAACAGAATAATCATGGAAGCGATAAGGATCAAAATGACCGTAGCAGTCCATGCTTTAGATTCCTTGTCAATATTTTTAGATAGCTTCGCTGATTCTTCGTTAAATTTATCGACTTCCAGTCCTAAACCTATCCAGCCAAAACCGGCAGGTGCAGGAAGATTTGACGCGTAAAACTTGATTGGCGCATAAGCGACGAACTTGCTGATCCCACCAAATTTGTACATTAAAACGCCTGATTTTCCTTGTGCGGCCTCTTTTGCGATAGTAAACAAATTAGGATCCATAAAACCCAACTGGAAGAGATTTAGCGCTTCTGCGCCTTTCTTGGCCAGTTCTGTTGCGTTCTGAGCCGTAACAGTTGGAACAGTTGTTCCGTTAGGATTAAGACCAACAATATGAAAATCGCTTGGATGGGCAATTACGTAACCGCGATTATCGATCATGTAAGCGTAATTTCCTGTGGATGTATCAGTTTTAATTACTCTACTCGCCTGCGTAGGAACAAGATGATCGGTGAACTCGGCCAGATGACGATAATCCAGAGACAGTACAATTATACCTGCGAAACCGTCTTTATTGAATATTGGTGTTGTAAAACGGATGATTCCGGAAAACCTTTGGCCCTTATCAAACGCTGCCTTATCGACATATAAACCTGTTACAGGTGAAACATAAAATTCACCTTTATTCAGTTTTCTTGTCTTGGCAAAATAATCTTCAGTCTTATAAGTTGTATTGGCCGGATTGCTGACATTAACCAGTTTTTGCGCCGGTATCACTTTACCGTCAACAATTTTAATTTGTTCGTTGCCGTTTTTGTCAATCAGAGCCATTTCTTTGTACAGCGGGATCAATACCTGCTGTATTTTACCATCAATTTTGGCCCAGACCGGTTTTTTATTTTCAGAAACAAACTGTTTGTATACAGTTTCGTTTGAGGGAATTATTATTGAGATTTGTAAATCTTTATTGCATTCTGCGAGGAAACTGGCAACTTCGTTTGCCGCATTGACGGCTCTCGCTCTTATATCTTCCTGAACTTTATTGTCGAGAACGTTAACGGTTCTCTCTTTTATGGTAACCCCCAACTTAAACATGCCGTTGGCAATCAAGAAAGCCATTAATGATAAGGGGATTACGATAAGCAAGAAGAAAACGCTTCCTATACTGAAAAACCGCTTATCTTTATTAGTTTTTGACATTACTATTTCCCCCTAACCTTTGTTATTTTGTGTTAAATCGGTTTTTTATTAACCCAAAAAATAACGCATGTAAGGGTTAGCATACAGAAGTACAAGAGAAATAACCAAGCAATAAATAGCGATAGATTCAGCCATAGCCATACCGACCAGCATGGTCATCAAGATTTTTCCCTGAACGCCGGGGTTTCTTCCTACGGCATTACATGCAGAATTACCGACCGATCCAATAGCAAGAGCTGCGCCAACGGCTCCCACTCCGATAGAAAAAGCTGCGGCTAACATTGCGAAGATGGTAAACATAGCTTTAGAGTTGGAATCAACTGTTGGAATAACCTCCGCGGCAAAAACCAGCGGACTTGCTAAGAGCAGAACTACTATGGATGTAAATGCGGTTAGAATTCTTTTACCAAATTTGTGTGACATTGTTTGTCTCCTTTCATAATAAATTGTTTATTATTATTTTCTGTTTCCATAACATAAAGAGGTAGTCATTGGAAAGGGAAATAATTTAAACTTTAGTTGGTTCAGACTTATGCATGACTTATGCCATGGTGTTAGTATAAAAATAATATTTATGAATATCTCTTTTTAAGCGCTTGGCTATAAAGAAAATGTCAGCCTAATTTATTGAGATTGTTTCATTTCACAATGCAATGGAAATAAAAAATTTCATATAAAAAATATTTGCAAGTTATTTTTCATAAACGGGTGGCCATAACTATTTAAAATCGGATTTAATGTTTTGTTAAATGAGTTGATATAAAACATTAAAATCACGTGTATGAACCTCAGCATAATTTGGGGGTGCAAATCCCACTTCGCTTCGCTTCGGGGATAATTCGACTAATGCTTTAATGAGCCCTGATTTTCCGAAACGTAGTGCTCGGAAAATCTTAGAGCGAATTATCCCGCCACCTTCAGGTGGCAGGGACAAACGTCGTCCCGACAAAGTGGGACTCGTTTTACCACGGTGCTACGCACCTGGTATAGTTCGCCTTACGCTTCAAACTTCATCCCGACTTGTCGGGATTCGTTTTCAGCTTGGCTCACTATCAGCGAGTCTCATTATATTTTTATTGAAATTTTTCACTAAGACCGTTAGTATCATAGAACTTTTTTCGTAGAAATAAAACACCACTGGAAATTTTAATTAAAGGATGATCATGCAGGAGCTTTTGACAGCAGTTACTTATCCCATTGTATGGCTTGTTTGTTCTCATATTTTAAAAATTGAAAGCGATTTGGCAAAACTTCTTATTTCACTGACAGCGGCAATTTTGGTTTATGTCTTAGTAGGGATTAAGCTCTCCCATAAAGAAAATAAAAAGGACAACGAAGATTAGGTGACTTTATTCAGTAAAATTAATAACCTTTTCCGCAGGGCTATAGACGTACGCATTTGGTTTTCCAGCGCGGCTGTAATTATCTTGATTCTGTTGCTTGTCTTGACGGTTAATCATGCCCGGGAAAAAGAAATGGCGGAGTTATTCAGCCGACAGCAATTTGCCCATGTAAAAAATACTGCAACAAGATTGACCGATGTTTTCTTGCAGGTTGGGAAAAATATTGCTTTATTTTCTCACCTTGATCCTCAACTAGAAATACCTTCCGAAGAAATGGACAGTTATTATAAAATATTGACTTCCGGTTGGAAAAGCGCTCTTAATGTAATTGTCCTATTTGATGCCACAGGCAAGATAAAACGCATTTACCCTCAGAATATCTCACCCAAAATAAATTTGCTAGATCATTTTAAGATTATTAAAAAAGAACAAAAACAATATTTAGGTCTGGCTATGCCGGGACTGTCGCGCGTAGCCGATTTAAAACAAAAAACAGACCGGTATCTGGTGGTCGGTTGTCCTCTCCAGAGCCGAAACGATAACTTTGCCGGAGCGTGGATAGCTTCTTTTTATCTAGCGGCAGTTGTGGACAAATATGAAAAGCAAGCAAGATATAATGAAATGGGAGAGGTCTGGTTAATAGATGAAAAACAACAGATAATTATTCACAATAATACAGCATTTATAGGAAAAGACTTAAAAGATCTATTTAAGAACGGTGAAGGGGCACAAATTGATTTTTCAGCAGACGAAGGTGGTTACTTTGAAGCGGTAGTTCGCCAGAATGATAAAAAGCAGCAGCGAAGTGTGGTTGCTTTTTATCCGTTGCAGGCCGGGGATAAAAAATGGATTCTCTTCGTCTCTACTCCATACAGTCAGGTAATTTCACCTGTTCGTAAAACTTTTGTTTATACGCTTTTCAGTTCATTATTACTTCTTCTGGTAGTTATAGTTGCCAGTATCTCTTTTGCCTATAAGGAGGGCAAAAGACTGCGCATTAAAGAAGGGGAAAAAAGATTAAAAGAGAGGGAAGATTGGCAGGAGAAACTACTGAGGGAAAAGAAAATCATGGAAGGCATCATTGAAGGCTCACCCATTCCCAGTTTTGTCATTAACAATGAACATGAGGTCATATTATGGAATCGAGCCTGCACGGAACTCACAGGTTATTCAGCTGAATATATGCTTGGCACCGATAATCACTACAAACCATTTTATTCAACACCGAGGCCTGTTATTGCGGATTTAATCATCGACAACGAAATAGAAAATTTGAGTAAATATTATGGTACCAAAGAAATAAAAAAAGCTGACAACGTAATAGGCGCCTATGAAGCAACCGATTATTTTGAAAATCTTGGCGGCCGAGGCCGGTTTTTATATTTTTTAGCAGCTCCTATTTATGATGAAAAAGGAGAAATCATAGCGGCCATTGAAACACTGCAGGATATTTCGCGCGAAAAAGAAATGACTAGAAGTTTGAACGAGTATGCCGAGACAATGCAAAATGAATTAATCGAAAACATTGAACTGCGACGGAAGATTGAAGAGCTTAATAATTATTTACAGTCTATAATCAATAGTTTGCCGGATAAAATTTATGAAATAGATGAAAACGGCATCATCAATTATATGAGCCGGGGTTTAAAAAAGGGAGAGGGAATTCATGCCCGTGAGTTCAAAGGGAAATACTTTTTGGATTTTGTTACTCCGGGATACGAGGGATTCGTTTTATCCAAATGGCAAGACGCAAAAAAAGGTATTTATGACTCTTATGAAATTGAAGCGAAAAGCAAGGACGGCCGCAAACATAATCTTTTGATTACCACCTCTCCTGTTAAGGGAACCAATCATTTCATACTGGTTCAACGTGATATTACCGAATTTAAGAATCTGGAAAAAAAGCTTTTCGAAAGTCAAAAATTGTCGGCTCTGGGGCAGTTATCGGCAGGCATAGCCCATGAAATACGCAATCCTCTTTCTTCGATTAAAATGAGTCTGCAAATATTGGCAAAACGCCTAAATCCTGAAGGAAATGATTTGAAGCGGTTTAAGATTGCGGAAAAAGAAGTGGACCATTTGGAGATGCTGGTTAATAACATATTGGCCTTTGCCAAACCGGTAGAACCGAAAAAAACACAAGTGGATTTGTCCAAGGTTCTGGAACAGGCACTAGCTTTATCAGAAAAAGGAATCACCGATAAGAAGATTGAAATACAAAGAGAATTCAACGATATTTCTCCAGTGACAGTTGATGCGGCAATGATGGCCGACGCATTCTTAAATGTCATCCGCAATGCTGTGGAAGCCTCGCAGGAGTATAGCAAAATCAAAATTTCGCTGCGCTATGCGTATGAAAATCATCAGTCAGTAGTTGTAGAGATCAAGGATAATGGAATCGGCATTGACGAGGAAGACATGCCGCATATATTTAATCCTTTCTTTACACGAAAAAAATATGGTACCGGTTTAGGGCTTTCTCTGGTAAAGAAAATAATTGATATTCATCAGGGAACGATTGATATTTCGAGCAAAAAGAATGAGGGGACGAAGGTGCTTATCATGTTGCCTTTGGAGGCCGAAAGCGCGCGTTCACCCGTTACAAATAACGAATAAGGTAATATATTATGCCGAGTATTCTTGTTATTGATGATGATGCTTCGATTGCGGAGACGCTGTATCTGTATCTGACTGAAGAAGGTTACAAAGTCCGTACCGCTCTGACAGGTACAGACGGTTTGAATCAATATGTTCAGGAACCATCTGATGTCGTCATTCTGGATATCCGTCTGCCGGACATTGACGGATTCACGGTTTTGGAAGATCTCAAAGAAGAAAATGAAAACGTCAAGGTCATCATGATTACTGCTTTTCACGATATGGAAACAACCATTAACGCGATGAAGAGCGGCGCATTTGATTATATTCATAAACCGGTCAATGTTGATGAACTGGATCTGGCTATTAAGAAAGCCTTGAAATCTCTAGAGATGGAAAAAAAGATTGATGGACTTTTAATGGAGCCATCCAGAAGTTTCCGGGTGGGAGATATCATCGGCACCGGTAACGAGATGCGGGATATATTTAAAACTATCGGCACTGTTTCCCAGAGCCGCACAACCGTGCTGATTCAAGGCGAGAGTGGCACGGGCAAAGAGTTGATTGCCAAAGTCATTCATCATAATACGTCGCCCGACGAACCGTTTATCGCGGTCAATTGTTCCGCCATTGTCGAAACTCTGCTGGAATCGGAATTGTTCGGCCATGAAAAGGGATCTTTTACCGGCGCTATCGCCCGAAAGCTGGGCAAGTTTGAGCTGGCGCGTTTCGGCACAGTTTTCTTAGATGAAATAAGCGAAATGTCCATCAATTTGCAGGCAAAGCTCCTGCGTGTTCTTCAGGAAATGGAATTCGACAGGGTAGGGGGTAAAGATAAGGTTAAGGTTAACGCCAGGATTATGGCCGCGACTAATAAAGATATGAAGACTTTAGTGAAAGAAGGAAAGTTTCGCGATGATTTATATTATCGTCTGAATATCGTATCCATTAACTTACCGCCGCTGCGCTCGCGCCGCCAGGATATTCCGCAATTGATTGATTATCTGCTGACCAAAATTAATCTGGACCTGCACAAGAAAATTATCGGAGTTTCCAGTGAAATGATGGAGATTTTCATGAAATACAACTGGCCGGGCAATATCCGTGAATTGGAGAATCTGCTCGTGCGCGCCTGCGTTGTAGCTCAGGGACAGATGCTGGGAGTTAATGACTTTCCGGAATTGGGCAAAGAAGATCAACTCCAACAAACCGTTGACGCAACCACTGATTTATTTGAGTCATCAGAGCCGGGGAAATTTTTAACCCTCGATGAAGTGGAAGAGTGCTACATCAGAAAAGTTATTAAAGAGACGGATAAAAACAAAGGGGAGATCTGCGACATATTAGGAGTTTCCCGTCCTACCCTGGAGAGAAAGCTGGAAAAATATGGAATTACGTTTGAAAGGGAATAGAATTAAGTTTTAAGATCACTCCCTCAAGCCCGTCTTATGCCTGGGCAGGCCCTCTCTATCACTCCCTCGAAGTTAGGTGCTCTCTGTCATCCCGTCGCAGGACGGAATCCGGAAAATAAATGAAACAAATATAAAAGGAGAGAAATTTTTTTATGGCAGAAGAACCAAATGGAAAATGGCTGAATTATCTTGCTTTAACAACCGTTATTCTTGCTGTTTGCGCAACACTTTCAACTTTTAAAGGGGCCGGCTATTCCACGCGCTCCGTGCTTTCTCAGACGCTGGCAGCGAACCAATGGGCTTATTATCAGGCAAAGAGTATAAAAAGCTATTTATATGAAATCCAAAAAGAAGCTTTGGAGCTGGAACTTAAGAAGGATCAAATAAAAGGTGCCAAGTCTTTTAAAGAAGAATACGAAAAGAAAATTGATCTGTATGCACAAAAGATTAAAAAATATGAGGGAGAAAAAGCAGAAACATCAAAAGAAGCAAAAAGACTGGAAACGCTCAGAGATGATGCCCAAAGGCACTCGGGCATATTCGGTATTGCGGTTATCTTTTTGCAGATAGCTATCCTGCTTTCATCAATTGCCGCTTTAATGAAAAAGAAAGTTGTCTGGGTAATCGGGATGGGCGCAGGAGTAGTAGGGCTGGTTTATTTTGTCAATGGCTTTCTTCTGTTCTTTTAGGTAAAAATTCGGCAACCACTTGTCATTCCCTTGCGAATGAAATGAGACAAGGGAATCCAGGAAACAAATGTAAAAAAATGGAACGAATTTGAGAAACAGCAATCATTTGCAAAAAGAAGAAAATAGCCAATAGAAAAGGGGAAAAAGTCAAGATCCTATTTCTTCCCGATAGTGGCAAATGTATTGCTTGACACTACTAAATAAGGTGTATATACTGAGCATAAATGGAAGAAATAACATTCGATTGGGATCAATGGAATATTCAAAAAAATGAAGAGAAACACGGGATATCCGTGCTGGAGGCGCAATCTGCTTTTTACGATAAAAAAATATTAATATTTGATGATATGGAGCACTCGTCGCAGGAAGCAAGGTATATTTGTTACGCGAGAAGCGCTTACAATAATACTTTAATGATTGCCTTCACAATACGAAATAAAAAAATAAGAATTATCTCAGCGCGCAAAGCATCCAAGAAGGAGCGTAATGTATATGAAAGCCGGAAATAAAGAAATTAAGTCGTACGATGAAAATGACACTACTTACTTTATTGATAAAACAAAACCAAAATCGTTGAAAGATTTAGGATTCAAACTGCCGGCAGAGCTGCCGACAAAAGTAGTAAGCATCCGCTTGCCAGTAAATCTATTTAATAAAATAAAAGCTTATGCAACAAATATTGATATGCCATATCAGGCATTTATTAAATATGTGCTGAATAAAGAGCTGGAAAAAGAAAA
>DCVU01000096.1 GCA_002327415.1 Smithella sp. UBA2180 | reverse complement strand
TTTGCAGCAGTCCCGACAAAACCTTCACCACCGGTTTAAGCGACATTTCGTCAACTCTTTTACCTTTCGGCCTGCCCAGGTGAGAAGCGATGATTAACTTAGCTCCCTTTTCCAGCGCGTATTTTATCGTCGGGATGCTCGCCCTCACGCGTTTATCGCTTGTAACATTTCCTTCCTTATCCATCGGGACATTGAAGTCTACCCGTAAAAACACTCGCTTATTTTTCAGGTCGATCTGATCAATATATTTCATATATTACCCTTGATCGTTTTTATTTTACTTCATGATAAAAGAAAGTAGTTCCAGCATTCTGTTGGAAAAACCCCACTCATTGTCATACCAGGAAAGCACCTTTACCATATTGCCGCCGATGACAGTTGTATTCGGAATGTCCACAATGGAAGAGTATTTATTGCCGTTGAAATCCCGGGAAACCAATTCTTCTTCCGAACACATAAGGATTCCTTTCATGGCACCTTTCGCATATTCTCTAAACTTGGCGTTAACTTCATCTTTTTTCGTGCTCTTCGAAAGTGTTGCTACAAAATCGACGATTGAAACATTCGGTGTCGGAACCCGGATAGCAAGTCCATCAAGCTTTCCTTTCATTTCCGGTATAACTTCCGAGATCGCCTTGGCGGCTCCGGTTGTGGTGGGTATCATGGAAAGCGCGGCGGCACGGGCTCTTCTTAAATCCTTATGGGGTTCGTCCTGCACAACCTGATCATTAGTGTAGGCATGAATCGTCGTCATCAAACCATATTCAATGCCAAATTCCTGATGTAATATCTTAACGATTGGCGCCAGACAATTTGTGGTGCACGATCCCATGGAAATGACATTATGTTTGGACTTGTCGTACACTTCCTGATTGACGCCAAGGACAAAAGTCACATCAGGATTTTTAGCAGGGGCAGAAATAACAACTTTTTTAGCGCCGGCCTTGATGTGTTTTTCTGCGCCTGCTTTGTCTGTATATTTCCCTGTGCTTTCCAAAACAACGTCAACTCCTAAGTCCTTCCAAGGCAATGATTCCGGTTCTCTAACAGAAAAAGTTTTGAGCTCCTTGCCATCAACAATTATTGAGTTGTTTTCAACCTTAACTTCGGCATCCAATATTCCATGATTTGAATCATATTTTAAAAGGTGAGCCAGAGTTCTGGCATCGGCGAGGTCATTTACTGCTACGAATTCCACATCTTTACTTTTATATCCGGCTCTGAATACAAGCCGGCCAATTCTTCCAAACCCGTTAATCGCAACCTTGATGGACATATTACCCTCCTTTATATTTTGAGAATTATTAATCAAAAGATGTTTTCTTTGTCAATTGATTTTGTCTCTTTGGATTATGAAAACAGCATTTTATCTTCCCTTACCGATGAATAGTCTTACCGATAAATCAACAGCAATGAATTTTTTACTATCGATTAAACGCCTTTATTTTAAACGTCTTGATGCTTATAAGAAGAAATCAAATTAGTAGATTGTTCTGGATTCCTGTTTTCAGGTCATATCCAGCTCACCGTTTACGCAACACTAAACTGCCAACGGAATATCCGGCGCCAAAAGAACAGATCACCCCTATATCACCCTTTTTCAGGTCATTATTATAAAGATGAAATGCTATAATTGATCCTGCGGATGCAGTGTTTGCATACGTGTCAAGAATTGTCGGTATAGTTTTTTTATCAACCTCTTCACCAAAGAGTTGTTTTACCACCATATTGTTCATGTTGATATTTGCCTGGTGAAGCCAGAACCTTTTGACATCCTCTGGTTTTAAATTAAGACTTTCCAGATGTTCACCAATATGCTTGGCGGCAATCGGACTTACTTCTTTAAAAACAATGCGCCCTGATTGATGAAAAAATTTGTCCCAACCGAAAGGATCAGCATCCGTGACATAAGACAGATGTCCGAAGTTGGTGCGGATATTGTTTGAAAATTTAGTCCGCGCTTTTGTGCTCAAAATTTCGTAACTGTTCGGGCTGGTGCAGGTTTCAGACCTTTCCATTATTATGGCAGTACTGACATCACCAAAAATGAAATGACTATCACGGTCACAAAAATTTACCTGAGGAGTATTCAGCTCCGGATTTATGGCTAAAACACACTTTGTTGAACCGGACTTCAGACTGTCATATGCGCGGTGAAGACCGAAAGTCGCCGCCGAACAAGCCACCAGCATATCAAATCCAAACCCATCAATCCCCAGTTCATTCTGTATTTCAATGGCAATGGCAGGATAAGCCCGCTGAGTATAAGCACCGGCAACAATAACCGCATCAATATCGGCTGCCGTCTTACCGGCGGCGGCCATTGCCTTCCGCGCCGCGAAAACGCCTATCTCAGCCTGAATGCTTAATTCTTCCTCTTTTCTTTCAGGAAACTTGGGACGCATGCGATCAATATCTAAAATACCTTCTTTTGCATACACATGCCGTTTTTTTATTCCAGACGTTTTCTCAATGAATCTTGCACTGGAAAGAGGTTTTTCCTTAATTTTACCTGAGGCTATATCCGCTGCATTAATAGAATTAAACCTTTCCGCATAAGCGTTATAGCTGTCAACCAATTCATCATTTGTTATAATATCTGATGGTGTCCAAATCCCCGAACCGCTAATGACGATTTTGGGGGATAAATTTGTTGTCATATTCAACAGTCCTTTTTCCGTGACATACCCGATGTTCGGCGAAAAAGCAATAAACATTACCCTTGCCTGACCAAAATCACTCATTGCTCAACAATAAAAATAGTGCTCAATATTTCCTTGACATACAAAACAGAAAGTTCTTATACTTCCTTGCGTAATATCTTATCAAAAAATTCTAACACAATTCAAAAAAACGGAGGCTTAATTATGGCAGAAGAAAAAGGATTGAACAAACCGGTAAAATTAAAAGCGGATTTAGCGGCATTGCTGGGAGCTAAAGCATTTCCACGCACTGAAATAACAAAAAAACTTTGGGATTATATCAAAGCAAACAAACTGCAAACCAAAACAGTTAATGGTAAACCGGAAAACGCGGGAAAGAATATTGTGGCCGATGCCAAGCTAATTAAGATATTTAATAACACCAAAGTTACCAGCAAGAGCGGTAAGGTTGTTGACTTTACGAAATTAAAAGAAGGACAGACCATTGATATGATGCAGATAGCCTCTGTTGTCAGCGCCAATATCGAATAAAAACACATTATTTTTTTCAAAACAGGCAGGTTTTTATATCCGGCCTGTTTTGTTTTTATTTTTTTAATATGTTTTAAAGTTCTGTTTTACCGATTGATCCGTGTAAATCTTTGCAGGGGAAAACAATCATGGTGACGCAGCGATAATGGCGGCGCCTATCGCTCCGTTGACCTGAGCATAAGGCGATACTTCTATTTTCATCCCCAGCTTCTTTTCGAGGGCATGGACAACCCCGATATTGCGGGCGACTCCTCCTGTTATCATGACCGGTTCTTTTATTCCGACGCGTCCAATCATAGATGAAATCCGGGAAGCGATAGATTCGTGAATTCCGGCAATAATATCCTGCCTCTGTTCTCCCTTGGCAATCAGGGAAATAACTTCCGATTCCGCAAATACGGTGCAGAGACTGCTTATTTTGGAGGGCTGTTTTGATTTTATGGACATGGCTCCGAACTCATCCAGATTCACTTCCATCGCCCGTGCCATAACCTCCAGAAAACGGCCGGTGCCTGCGGCACATTTATCGTTCATGACAAAATTTTTCACCTTGCCTTTATCGTCCAGAAGAATGGCTTTGCTGTCCTGCCCGCCGATATCAATGATGGAACGAATACGCGGATTTAGAAAATGAGCCCCGGTGGCGTGACACATAATTTCCGTGTAGGATTTATCTGCAAATTTAACGCTGTTGCGGCCGTATCCTGTGGAAACAATTTTCGCTATGACGCTTTTATTAATGTCCTTTTCTTTTAGAATTTCATCATAAACCTTAAGACCTGCGGCCTCCGCATTGTACCCCGTAAAAATAACTTTCGTGGCCAAGAGTTTACCATTCTCAAATATAGCCACTTTCGCCGTAATGGAACCTATGTCAATACCCGCAGTAATCATTATATCCCTCTAACCGTAGCAAGGAGAACCTTTCTCCTCGACTAATTTCAAGACTTGACACCGTCATTTCATGAACCTATTTTATTTATTGGGCGTGGACTCTATTTCTTTAGTCCCTATTTCTTCCCAATCCAAAAGAAACTTAATAACTTAAGGGCGGCTCCTCCTTTGAAGAAAATAAAGGGAATGGTTGTATTTATTTTCATTTATTCGCCTCCATAAGCTCAATAAATCCTTCTACTCTGGTTTTAATTTGTCCTTCGGAGTATGCTCTGGGATCGTTCATGTCGCACTGGAGTATCAGCACCGGAATACCCTTGTCCCTCATGATGGCCTCCGCCAAATCGACCATTCCGGCACTGGAAGGCCGGCACGACATGTTTTCGTGCAGGATGACGCCGTCAAGTTTATATTCGTCAATCCACTTTTCAAAATTCTCAATTCGTCTCTCGAGATTATAGGCGTATGGCGTGTCCATGATGAGTTTGGCGACATCGCGCAAAGTCTCTTCCATGGTGAGACACTTTTTCTTCACGGGAGCGAAGGAATAGGTGTAAGGTTCGAAGGCAATGACAACGCCTTGTTGCGCAAGGTCATACATGAACCTCATTCTGTACCAGAAAGGTATGCCCTCCCACATCACCCGGTATTTTTCCCTTCCTTCGGGCATGGTTCCTTCGCCCTTCGTGGTGAGGGTTTTTATATCGGCAAGAATTTTTTTGAAAAAATTTATTCCGACTTTCACACCCGGCAGAACCACAAGAGGAAAAAATGCCGCAGACGTTTCGGCTCCGCTGTATGGTGACGGCACCGACTTTCTGTGTTCAAAAATTTCGCGCCACAGGTCTGACAGTTCCATTGACCTGCCCAATACTTTGTTCAGTCTTTTCTCACTCATCTTTTTGCCCGTGTGCTTTTCAACAAAGGCCATCAGGTCGTAAAACTGATCCACCACGTAATCAATATTTCCCTCGAGGGTTTTCTCATCCGTCCCGCTTACCCACTTTGGAATATCAAACATAAAAAACGGGGCATTCATTTTGTCGGCCATAATCTGAAACCACTTCCAGTGAGTATCGCAGATGGCATTTGTGCAAACCACGATATCGGGCTTGCTTATTCCCCCGAGTGTCTTTTTGATCTTAGTATCGTAAGAGCCGATGTTTGTCTTGCAGTAGGAACACAGATCCCGGGAAAACCCCATTCCCTCGGCATGTTCGATCAGGCGCTGGGATTGTTTGCGGGCGGCGGCCACGGTCGCCATATTCTCAGGATGATCGGGGAAAATATCATAAATCCACATGAGTTCAATCGGAAAAGCGGCGCACGTCCAAGCCGTCTTTTTCCAAGGCAGCGTCCTGTATATTTTTTCCATGCCGATCCACCACAGCATCGGCCACTTGAGATCTTTTGAGTGAGGAAGGGTTTTCAGCACCACCTTCCCGGCATCAGCACCGGAATTCTTTGCTTTATCCATTATTTCCTCCATCCATCATTTCCACAAAGGCCATGAGTCTGTTGGCGAATTGCTGGTCTGCAGCTGGAGAGAAATCCCTTTCCAGGTGGAGGACCCTGTACCCCCTGGCTTTCAGAGCATTATTAACCGGCACGGAATCATAGGCATAAGGTTCGCAGAATTTCAGATTTTGTGAAAGAACGCCATCAGCCTTTGTTTCCTGAAGTGCCTGATACAGATAATCCAGCCTCTTCTGAATGGTCGGCCTTGTCGCAGGTTTGGGTATTCCCGTGTAATATTCAATGAGAGCCTCAAGCGGGTCGTTTCTGTCGGGGATCAGTGTCGCGAAAAATCTTTCTCCTACGGAAAGATCGTCACGGACGACCCTGATTCCGCAATCATCCAGCGTGTCCATCCACTCAACATAAGTGATATCACTGCCGGTTAAGAGAAATTGCTTTTTATCGGACGGAAAAGCCGGTCTTGAATTCCAGAGGGTTATCTCCGAATCAAGCCAGGTGGAGACTTCCTCCACGGGGCAGGTCAAACATTTTATTATCGCGGTCAGGTAATCACGGTTGGGGATGTCCTTTTGCGATCTGAGCGAGGAGAGGCTTTTCAGCTTTTTCTTTATTGCATTGGATTTGCCGATCGCCTCCCTGATTTTTTCTGCTGTAATTTTTACATCAAATTGATTTTCAAGGTGGCTGATAAGCCTTTGCAGTTCGACCCTGTAATATTTTTTGGCGGCGGCGCTGTCCAGCAGGGGAGCGCCGAACCAATGCAGGAAAGGCGTTTCCACATGAAGCTTCCATATATCGTAATGCCTGTTTGTATTATTGCACCCCTGCGCGAAAATAATCCCGGCCCATTCTTTTGAGTGAGCCAGAGCTTCCGTGAGCCAGCTTCTTGCGGCAGGGCAGAAAAAACTGGATAAATATTTATCCGCCGGGTCAGTGGATTTATGAACATCACCCATAATTTTATACGGGATAAATCCGGCGGCCATTATAATTTCCAGCGGCATCTCATGAGATGTGTCAAAATAGGCAAGTTTGTTCATTTTTTATAACTTTACTCCAAAAAAACAAGGTGATTATTTCCTGTTTCTGCTTTATATTTACAGCAATAAGCATACGGATCGGCAGTAATATTTTTTATTTGTGTTATTTGTGCCACAACTGGCGTTCCCTTATAAACTCTAAAATATGAAAATATAATTTCCTTGAATAAGCGAATCTCAAATCCCACGTCGTCGAAGATGCCCTTCAGAGTGCTTCGCTCCCGGGATATCCCTACGTGCTTCGCACATGGGACAATTCAACTTACCAATTTCAATGCACTCTGCTTTTGAAATTGGAGTTTCATTGATTCCACTTACGCTTTAATGAGCCTTGATTTTCCGAAACGTAATGATCGGAAAATCTTAGAGCGAATTATCCCACCTACTTCAGGTGGCAGGGACAAACTTCATCCCGACTTGTTGGGATTCGTTTTACCACGGCGCTACGCGCCTGGTATAGTTCGCCTTACGCTTCATACTTCACTTCGGTTGTCTTCAGCTTGGCTCACTATCAGCGAGTGTCATTAAATCAAATTATCATAGCAAAAATCAATGAATATATTTCACTTTCCCGGAAAGGACCGATTAAATTATTTAGCGCATTTTTTTAAAAAATGATAGTTAATCACCATGCAAATCAAGACAAAGGGAATCGGGAATGGAAAAGATTAAGATCGGCATCAGCGCCTGTTTGCTGGGCGAAAATGTCCGCTATGACGGCGGACATAAGCTCGACAGATTTCTCACTGATACTCTGGGGAAATATGTGGAATATGTCCCGGTTTGTCCGGAAGTCGAATGCGGCCTCGGCGTTCCCAGAAAACACATGCATTTGGAAGGCAATCCCGACTCACCAAGGTTAATCATAACGGAAACACGACAGGATGAGACCAAACGCATGGTATCCTGGATGCAAAAACGATTGGTACAACTGGAGCAAGAAAATATTCACGGTTTTATTTTTAAAAGTAATTCGCCCAGTTGCGGAACAGGAAAAGTCAAAATTGACGACCTCGTAAAAAG
>DCVU01000124.1 GCA_002327415.1 Smithella sp. UBA2180 | reverse complement strand
AAAATGGCGTCAATAACCACGTCACAGTGGGCAATATCTTTTTTGGCGGCTGCGGCACTTTCCAGTCTACTTACTTCTATAGGCAGTCGCGTAATTATCGCAAAGTTTGTTTTCGCTGCTCCCTGATACTTGCTGACATCACCAATTAAAAATACTTTTACGCGACAGCCGCTGGAATGAAGCTGACGGGCAATCACTAGTCCATCACCACCGTTATTGCCAGAGCCGCAAAAGACAATAAATTTCTTGCCGCGTATGCCGATTTTATTTTGTAGCACATTTACCGCAGCAAGTCCTGCATTCTCCATGAGAATTTCTTCGGCAATATTTAACTTCTCTATGGCATGACGATCCATAAAACGCATTTCGTCAATACTGGCTATCTTCATAATCGGTTCCCCGCAAATATTGAACAACCTATACAAAATCAAATGATTCTCAAAACTTTAGCGCCGCGGATTTTGCCTTCTTTTATTTCAACAAGAGCACGATTGGCTTCGCTAAGCGGATATTCTTCCACTTCCGGTATTATTGGTATTAAAGCGGCAAGAGTTAAAAATTCTTCGATATCACGGCGTGTCACATTGGCCACACTTTTTATTTCTTTTTCCAGCCAAAGATGATCGCCATAATCCAGTTGCATAAGATAATTCTTGTCCCTGTCTTCTTTACGGATCGCGTTAATGATCAACCTTCCGGCCGGTTCCAGATTTTTTAGAGCCTCCACAATCGTTTTCCACACAGGCGTCGTATCGATAATGGCATTAAGTTTTTTAGGTGATTGGGCGCTTATATCCCCCGCCCAAACAGCACCCAGGTCACGGGCAAAAGCTTGTTCATCTTTATTGCGGGCAAAAACAAATATTTCCGTGTGAGGGTAGCGGTAACGAACCATCTCCAAAACCAGGTGAGCGGAAGCGCCAAATCCAGCCAGTCCCAACCGCTGCCCATCGGCTAAATTAGCCAAACGCAGAGAACGATATCCTATAGCTCCAGCGCACAGAAGTGGCGCAGCCTGAACATCGGAAAAAACATCCGGAATGGCAAACGCAAAGTCTTCCGCTACCGCCAAATATTCAGCATAACCGCCGTTTACATCTCTGCCGGTTGCTCTGAAATCAGAGCAAAGATTTTCATTTTCGGAAATACATGCCGGGCACTGACCGCAAGCATAGTTAATCCAGCCTATTCCAACTCTGGCGCCAATTTCAAATTTTCTTGCCAGCTTACCTCTTTTAGCAACTGTGCCGACCACTTGATGCCCCGGAATGATTGGCAGCTTCGCCGGACGAGTTCTTCCTTCGCTCTCATCCAATTCCGTGTGACAAATGCCGCAGGCAGATACTTTTACCAGAATTCCTTCCGCCTCAATCACAGGCTTAGGCAATTCAACCATTTTTAGAGGTTGTTTGTTTTCTTCTAAACTGGTTATCTTCTCTAAGATTGCCGCTTTCATCTAGTCATTATTCCATCAACTAATTTAACCTGGGTAGCGGGTAACATTAAAGTTGATTTAGGTTAAGCCCTTTAAAGCAGCGGGCAACTCTATTTGCACATCTACCGGACAAACATATTTTTTATTGATTTCCTGCGTTGAAGTCACTTTGAGCTTTTCAAATAAGAAAGCGAATTGTTTTTCTAATTCAGCACCCAGCTTGTTGCGCGTTTCCGCAGGAAGATTCCACATGTCCAGCTTAAATGGGCCGAATCCTTTTTTACGCGTCTTGTAAATAAACTGTTCTTCAGTATCTTTTTCCTTCCATTCGTCCTTCATTTCTTTTTTTATGAATTCGTAAACTTTTTCTTTTAAATCCCCGGGGAAATTAGGACTGTCGTAAATAATGTTCTGGAAACCGGTGGCCAGATGAATTTCGGCCGTGCCCATGGCCGGAAAGTTGTCAAAGGCTTCATTGGGAAGAGTGGATGCGCCGTGCTGGACCGCTCCGGCAAGGCCGTATTGAGAACGGGCCAGAGCGGATAATTTCTCCAAAACCGTAAAATCAATTTTAACTTTGGCCACGCTGCCGTCCGCCAGAGGAACGCCTCCATGCGTTGTTCCCGTCTGGACGCTGATTTTACTTATTCCTTTAAGCGCTTCGCCGCCTTTTTTGAGTTCTTCCAGGTACCCTTCCATAAAAGCCTGGAGTTCATCCACCGTGCTGTTTTTCCCGCCGACCTCGCCGATCTCGCCGCCTACGGATACAGTAATGCCTTCAGGCTCTAAATCGCGTATCATAGTGGTCAGTTCAGCCGCAAGACTGTAGTTTGTCTTTTGCTGCTCTTTGGTGGTTGCTTTTGCCAAGTCCACCAGGGTTGAGGTGTCTATATCAATATTGTAAAATCCGGCTTCAATCGCTTCCCAAATTAAATTTTTTACCGCTTGCGTTTCCTTAGCGGCATCGGCAGCAAATTTTTTGGCATTAATTTGAAAATGATCTCCCTGCAGGAAAATCGGTCCATGATATCCGGTTTTGATTGCGGCAGCGGTTACAGCGCAAGTATATTCAAGAGGTTTTTGTGACGTATAACCTATTTCGGAACGGGCAATTTCGAAAATAACCGGGCCTACCTGCCCTTTGATCATTGCGCGAAAAACAGCTTGAGCCGTATCGTAAGTTATTCCCCGAATGTTAATCGCGGGAACTGTGAAGCCTTTCAGTTCACCTCGTCCCATTGCCTCATAAACAGATTGAATCGAAGCAGAAATAATACCCAAAGCCGCGCCGGCACGCCGAATCAACCAGAGAGAAGCTTCCTGAGTCGCCTGATCGGGACTGAATACCGCCGTGTAAATCAAATCATCAATGAGTTCGCTCTTAAGTTTATTTTCATCCAGAATGCGGACATCATTGCCATCCAGTTCGATAATTTTCGCAAACCCATTTTGTAATTGATTTTTGTCTTTGTAAATCATAAATACTCCTTATAATGTATTATACCTATGATGCTGATAACATTTTTTTCGCCATTTGTACTTCCATCACACTGCCAATGTAAATCGGCGAGACCTGATTAACATTTTCTACTTTCAGGGACAAGATGTCCTGATTGCCGTCGGTCGCAAGGCCCCCGGCTTGTTCAATAATAAACGCCATGGGTTGCAATTCAAACAACAGGCGTAACTTTCCCTGTGGAGATTTTTTTAGAGCGGGATAAGTAAATATGCCGCCCTTTTTTATCAGGATCTGATTAATGTCGGGAACAAAACCGCCGCTGTAACGCAATTTGTAACCATCTTTTTCCAGTTGTTCGATAAACTTACAATGCTCCGATATCCAATCACGGCGCAATCCGCCCGGCGAAAAGATTGAGCCCTTTTCTTTCATCCTGATATTTTCCTGAGACAAAACATATTCTCCTTCACGATCGAGAACAAATTCATGCGCACCCTTCCCTGCCGAATAGATCATCGTAATCAGCGGGCCATAAGTAATATATAGAGCGGCAACCATTGTTTTTCTGCCGGAATCCAGGATGGACTCTTTATGAATGCCGATAATTGTTCCGATAGCAAGATTGGTATCGACGAGCGATGAACCATCAAGCGGATCGGCCGTTACAATATACTTTTCTTTGCCGGTGCCGATCTTAACTATATCTTCCAACTCTTCCGAAGCGTATTCCCGCACGAACCCGGAAAATTTTAACTGGCTTATTAATATTTCATCGGAAATACGATCCAGCGCCAGTTGTTCGTCACCATAAACATTCTTGAATCCGGCAAGTTTTCTGTTGGACTCATGAATTTTTGCGGAAATATATTTACCAACAACGGCAATTTGCCAAATAAGGCGGCGCAACTCCACTTCCACGCCTTCCATCCACATGTGACGTCTTAAATCAATAAAGTTTTTAGTATAATCACTGATTCCTTCTCCCATTTTATCCTCCTTTTTTGCAGAAAAATCTATGAGTTACGGCCACATCCCTTACATGAAGAAACATGGCTCAGAGAACCATAATTACTTGCATTGCTCAGCATTCTCACCTGAGTAAATCGCGCTTATTTCTTAACCAATATTCATTATCATTACAAGTAAATATTTATAAAGATATTATTGTTTAGACAACTAAGCGCCGCATTTAATTCATCCTGATTATTTCGGGTAGCCGACCGTCTGCGACAGAACAATCTTTTGATTATCGCGAAGCGGCATAGCCTTTGCCAGAGCGTCTTTGTCGATCGAACCTCGAATGACAGTTGCCAGACCTTCCGAAGCACAGTACAAATAAACATTTTGCGCAATGAACCCGGTATCCTCCGCCGAATAGTAATTTTTTTCCTCCGCGCTGGCTCCGCCCATTCTGGAATAATCGGCAACATATATTAAATTTACAGGCGCTTCTTTTACAAACGGTTGTTTACCCGTCAGCTCCCGGATATCCTGCTTGATTACCGGTTTCAAAATGTGCTCTTTGGCATTGTAAAGATAGAGGCCATCGGTCGTGGCGACATAGATATCAATTTCCTGCCAGTTCACGGCAGAAGGAGCGGTGCGACGCCCTGAATCCGGCCTGTTAATTCCATTGGCGGCCCAGAGCAGATTGGAAAGAACTTCCACCGGCAGTTTTTTTGCGCTGAAATCTCTTGATGATTTTCTTGCTTGCAAAGATTGCATCAGCGATTTCCCACTATTCAGATTCGGCGGCGGCAGTTTGACCGGTAATAATTCCGCCGCCCATGATGATGCAATAAAAGAAACTATCATTAACGCTACCGTACCTGTTAAAAATGATTTCTTAAACATGATATAATCCCTCCTCTTCTAAATAATATTGAATGCTATGACTCTTCCCCGATATTTTCTTCTATTTTTTTCCTTCGGCGGCTTTTTCGCTCATGAATCCTGATATTTCATCGATAAATATTTGACCGTAAGTGGCAAATTTCTGCTGGCCCACACCACTCACTTCCAGCATTGATATCTTATCAGTCGGCATCGTTTCAGTCATTGCCTGCAAGGTTTTATCGCTGAAGACAATATAGGCAGGAATATTATTTTGGTCGGCGATGGTTTTGCGTAGTTGTCTGAGACGCTCGAACAGCGCCTGATCAGCCAATACTGCTTTCGCAGGCTCTTTAGGCAAGATAAGTTCTTCGCGGCTTTTGTAAGGCCTGAATTTTACGAGCATGACGTTGACTTTGTTTTTCAGAACCAAATGACTTAAGGCATTTAACTTGAATGTATACCCTTCATCATAAGCGATATCAACATATCCCAGATTGAGTATCTGAAAAATATAATCCGACCATTCCTCGGCTCTTATATCTCTGCCTGCGCCCCAGGTTTTAATTTTGTCGTATCCTTTTTCGATAACCTGCCGGTTATGCGAACCTCGTAAAATATCAATCAGAAGAGTTGAATTTATTTGTTCCCCCGTGCGCGCAATCGCGGAGAGCGCTTTTTGCGCAATGATGGTTCCATCGAATTTCTGCGGCGGATTTTTACAAACATCACAATTACCGCAATCTTTGGTATTTGTCTCATTGAAATAGCTTAACAAAATTCTTCGGCGGCAGCTTTCCGCCTCAGCGTATTGCTTCATCCTTTTGAGTTTCGCATCCAGTAATTCCCGCCGCTCCGGCGTGGATTCGGTTAACATTTCGGTTTGAGCCATTACATCGGCATAGCTGTAAAAGAGTATGGTATCGGCAGGCAAACCGTCGCGGCCACAGCGGCCGATTTCCTGATAAAAGCTTTCAATATTTTTAGGCATATTATAATGAATCACCCAGCGGACATTCGATTTATCGATTCCCATGCCGAAAGCCACTGTCGCGCAAATAATTTGAATTTCATCGCGAATAAATTCATTTTGTGTCCGGCTGCGGGAAACATTATCCATCCCGGCATGATAATGCTTTGCTTTGTAACCCAATTTACTTAGATTCCCGGCAACGCTTTCCGTGCTTTTACGGCTAAGGCAATAAATAATACCGGGCTCTCTGCGATGAAGTTTGAGAAAATCGGTTATCTGGCGCATACGCTTTAAGCCGGGCCGTACGGCAAGGCTTAAGTTGGGTCTGTCGAATGATGCCACAAAGGTCTTGGTTTCCGGTATATTTAGTTGAGATAAAATATCGCGGCGAATTACGCGGTCGGCTGTAGCGGTAAGCGCGATGAGCGGAACGTTTGGATACCGTTGCTTCAGGATGTTTAATCGCTTATATTCAGGCCGGAAATCATGTCCCCAGAATGAAATACAATGCGCCTCGTCCACTGCAAACATTGATACTCTTAAGCCGCCCAGCAATTCGGTAAACCCTGCCGAACTTAAACGTTCCGGTGAAATATATAATAATTTTAATGTTCCTTTTAGACTTCGTTCAATAATAAGTTTTTCTTCTTTGTCTGATAAGGAACTATTGAGAAATTCTGCCGCGATCCCGTTTGCCTTGAGCGCTTCCACTTGGTCTTTCATCAATGAAATTAAGGGCGAAATTACTATCGTGACACCGTCAAACATTAATGCCGGAATCTGAAAACAAACTGATTTTCCTCCACCGGTAGGCATTAAAACCAGTGCATCGTTGAGCGAAAGCACATGGTCGATAATTTCAGCCTGTAATGGAAAAAACGAATCGTAACCGAAATACTTTTTTAAAATTTGTTTTTTTATCATGCGATATCTTATTTTTCAATTCGCTTAATTTGTTGAGCACTTCGAGCGGGGAGAAATCTCGGTATTCAGCCACGTCAAATAGTGGTTAAATACTCAATTGTTTTGCAGCATGAGAAATTGTTACAATTTCTATAAATTGTCCTTTTTTTCTATAAACAATACGATAATTCTGGAATATTTTTTCTCTTAAATTTGAATCCTGATATTCTGGAACAATGCGACCTGAATCTGGAAATGATGGTATGTTTGTAACAATCGCGATAATTTTCCTGGCGAACATTGATGCGTAAAATTCTGAATTTTTACCTATAAAAGCACATATCTCTTCAAAGTTATCTGCAGCTTTTGGAGACCATCTTATTTTCTTAACCATTTTTTCATCCGTTTTTCAATTTCTTCATGCGGTATTCCTTTGCCTTCATCCAATTGTTTTATTCCTTGATCTACTTCATACCGAAAATATAATTCTGCCATAATATCTTCGATAGAAACATCCTGAGGCATATTTTTAATCATAGTGATTACATTTTCCTTCAAAGCTTGCATATTTACCTCCATTAACTTTAATGCCATTTTTAACACATCTAGAAAGTTTATATCAAGATCAAATAAAAGGTTCAATCAGAATGATGGAACCTGCAGAAGAGTGATAGATGGGGACATCCTATGGTGTTCCTCTCTGGCCTATAAAACTTATATTTCAAGACACCGTCATCCTTTGTTTTGATATTTTGGCGTACGTCCCCGATTACCCTTTGCAACTGTCATTTATAAGCTTTGGCTTAACTATCATAGAGCTACTTTGTCGTCTGCAAATTTAATCATGCTCATTTCAAAACGATCGATACTCCCTTTCTGACTAGAGTAATATGCCTGATAGAACTTGAAGTCCTTCCGGTTTTTACTTTGACACTTCGCTTCAATAATTTTCATTATTTTTACCTTGTCTTCTATTGCCGTTTTTATTCCGAATGTAATGCTTTCTAAGGCATCAAAGTCGTATTTTAATTTTCTGATTGCTGGATCACCAATATCCTGTAATGAGCTACTCAATATTAGTCTATATTCTTCCTCATACTTCCAATCTTTAAGTTTTGTCGTTGTTCCTTTGTAGAAATTTGTCCAGTGTTTATCTCTCCACTGTTCCTCAGCGTCAAAAAGATCATCAGCGCAAGCACTTCTTAATCCGTTTTCATTTGCATACCAAAACTTAGTCAACACTGGGCGTGGAAGACAGCCCAATGATCTAAAGAAATCGACCTCCACGGGTTTCTTTTCATAGTCGATTTTGAAGAAGGTATGTTTTGTTTTTCCATACGTTGGTCCTGAATTGTTCCACCCATTAACACCGTGCAGTTTAATAAAAACATTATCATTTTCAGGTTCTGCTTTAAAGGATAGACAAACACCTCTATGCTTGTCCCCATAGTGCCCCCATACGGAAGAGTTATCGCATTTAGCTATAAAACACGCTGTATACCAGTCAGGATAGATCAGCTTTTCAATTGCATGGATATATTCCTCAGGAAAATTTAAAAAGACAAAAGCCTTATTCCCGTTGTCAGGCGATGGGCTATTATATCTGGTTATCAAATCAAGCTGCGTAGCTGTATATATTGCCAGAGAAAAAAATGTATCTGTGGCATACTCGTTGTTTGGATGCTTTGCTTCTGTTTTGTTTGCGGCATTAAATAGGGCTTCGGAATCTAATAAAGCTTTCTTGGCCATCTGATAAAATATTTCACTGCGTTTAGCAATCAGATTGTGGCTCTCATATGCAGTGAAAATCGTATCTAGAGCATACGCATGAAGTAGTTTGATATACATAAGCAGTTCACTACGCCGTACCGGAGTTGATCGCCGCGAAAGATTCTTTGGATACTGACCAATCGAATCATTACCAAAAAACTTATCTCGAATTTCTTTGAATAATTGTCTATATTGCGGCGTGGGAAGCCACTCTTCTGTCTTGAAAACTGGGATATCTTTTGTGACTATATTAGTAACCATGTCACCAATAATGAATAGTGAACAAACATGCTCCAGACATAGAAGATAATGCTTTATAAGGTTTTCCCAAACAACCTCGTCGCCATGCCAATAAATATCTTTGAATCCTTCCATAGGATCGTTAAGTTCCTCTGGTGCTGCAAAATAGATTTCTTGATTCTCCAACTCTTTGTGATGGCCAAGCAAATCACACGTCGATCTGAATCTATGGAATATTTTGATCATGTCTCTTCACTCATAACGCGTCACCTCAGAGGGTGTAACTTACCCTGCCTGCCGCAAGGGATTGCTATGTCAATAATTTCTCTTTTATATTTTACTTTTCGAGCTTCTTATACAGTTTGTTTGCTACAACAATTCTGTCAACCACTGATATAAAATCCATTATTACTGGCAGTCACCTTTCTGCTTTGAAAGGTCGTAATCCTTGCAATAGTTAAGTTCGCATGCACGAATAAGAGAACGGCAGCCCTCCAGTTTGTTACCGGAAAGGATATAAGCTAAACCACGGTCACTGTGAGCTTCTGCATAATCCGGTTTTAAACGGATCGCCTCATCATAGTCCTTGATAGCCTGCGGATACTGATTCATGTTGCGTAAACTGTTTCCTCGGTGCCTATAAGGTTTAGCAAAATCTGGTTTCAGACGGATAGATTCATTCAAGTCTCTGATAGCCATTTGATATTGTTTCAGTTCGTTATACGAATACCCCCGGCTATTATAAACACTAGCATCATTCGGTTTCAGACGTATAGCCTCATCGAAGTCTTTGATAGCCCGCTGATATTGTTTCATTTCGTTATACGCATATCCTCGACCAAAGTAAAAATCCGCATCATCTGGTTTCAAGCGGATGGCCTCGTCTAGGTCTTTAATAGCTTGCTGATACTGACCCATCTTGATATATGCAGCTCCCCGACCAACGTAAAAATCCGCATTATTTTGTTTCAATCGGATTGCTTTGTCTAGGTCTTTAATAGCCAACTGATACTGACCTATTTTAATATATGCAGCCGCCCGACCATTATAGGCGGCTGCTTCATCTGGTTTCAATTTGATGGCTGTTTCGAAGTCTTTGATAGCCTGCTGTGACTGACCCATATTGTCATATGTGAATCCCCGGCCAATGTAATGACCTGCATAATCTGTTTGCAGACGAATGGCCTCATCATAGTCCTTAATAGCCTGCTGAAATTGACCCAGCCCGTTATATGCATAACCCCGGCTATTGTAACTACTAGCATGAGGTTTTAGTCGGATTACCTCATCGAAGTCTTTGATAGCCTGCTGATACTGCCTCAAATTAATATATGCATTCCCACGGTTATGGTATGCCACATCATAATCAGGCATCAAGCGAATAGCTTCGTTCAAATCTTTAATAGCCAACTGATATTGATCAAGTTTGTTATATGCTGCACCTCGACCATTATAGGCTGTTGCCTCATCTGGTTTCAATCTGATGGCTTTTTCGAAGTCTTGGATAGCTCGTTGAGACTGACCCATATTGTCATATGTAAATCCCCGGCCAACGTAATAACCAGCTTTATCTGGTTTCAGGCGAATGGCCTCATCATAGTCTTTTATGGCCTGCTGATATTGACCCATATCGTCATATGTTGACCCCCGACCATTGTAAGCAACTGCTAAATCTGGATTCAATCTGATTGCTTCATCGAAGTCTTTGATAGCCTGATTATGCTTACCAAGATCCTTATATAAATACCCACGGTTATTGTATGCCTCAGCCGAATTTGGATCCAATCGGATTGCCTCATCGAAGTCTTTGATAGCCTGCTGATACTGACCCATCTTGTGATATAACATCCCACGATTACTGTAGGCCACATCATAATTAGGTCTCAATCTTATTATCTCGCTCAGACCTTCAATAGTATCGGGGCTTTTATCTTCAGACTTGGACTCCCCTATTGGCATTGGTCTTTGACCATATGCTCTCATAGCATTCAATCGTGCGTTATGGCGTGAGACGTCAGTCATATTGCTTCCGTATTTCTGCATTTCCTTTATCTTGTATGCAATCTTAGGATCGTTTTTTGCATTCTCCAGAGCGGTGATAATGCCTTTTGCCATTAGTTTGTAGTCAGATTTATCGTCTATGGGGGTATTGTCATTCACTTCGTTTACAATAATAAGATCGCCGTCGCGGTCCAAAAATTTTTCCCAGTTTCGTAACGAAACAATTTTATTTCTCATATCAAAAAAAGCGTAATAACCGTAATAGGTGAAAAGGTCAGGGTTTCCAACCAGCGCCTGCGATGGTTGCTTTGCAATACTTGATTTCAACCATTTAACCGCTTCTTGACGCTTTCTTTTGTCTTTTACCTGAATATATAATGGCACAATAAAATTTCCGGTCTCGAGATAATTTCCATACAGATTACCCAAGAATAAATTCCCTGTTATTGCATCCTCTCCCGTATATACATTAATTACTTTACTAGAGAAAACAAGTACAGGATGTACCCATTCGCCGCCCATGCCTCTTACGAGTGTGATTGATCCTTTCCGATCAAATAGTATTGAACATAGTGTATCATCTATTGATCCGGCGAAAGAATGATGAGATGTGAATACTACCAGCAAAACAATCAATACGAGTAACCCCTTAACTTTTGTAAATAATGTTTTTTTCATGATTACTCTCCTTCTTCCATTGGTTTCTCATTACCTATCAGCATTCTTAATAAGAACTTTTTCTTGAATTACATATCACCCTTCATTCCTTTTTGAAGAATTCCCAACCAAACTGGGCCGAGTGAAAAACATACATTTCTTTCTCTATTTCAACGTACGCGAACATGCACCCTACTGGGAATGGCGCAGCCTTTGCCTCTTCAAGCGAATCAAAGGAACGCTCACATCCTTTTCCTGGATCGCTCAACTTATAGCTAAAACGCGCTTCTGTTCTATAGTAAACTTTAATGCTCATTTATTTTTATCCCTTGTTTGATTGGTGCGACTTATTAAAATTACTTTTTTAATATTTGTTTTTTAGTCATTCCGATATTTTGTTTTTTAGCTCACTCAGTTTGTTGAGCGCTTCCAGTGGCGACATGGAATGGATATCAAGAGTTTTAAGTTCGGTAACAATCTCTTCATTTTTATTTTCCCGCGCAATCGCGCTTTCTTTTCTCGTAAAAAGATTTAATTGCGGGCTTGCATTTTTTCCGTCACGGGTTCCCCGGACAATGCGGGGCATGCCGATTTCGTCAAATTCTCCCTTTTCCAGATTGCGCAGGATTTCTTTGGCGCGGGTGATCACTTCCTTGGGCACGCCGGCAATGCGTGCCACTTCGATGCCGTAACTGCGGCTGGTGCCGCCTTCCATGATCTTGCGCAAAAATATTATTTTTTCGCCCCATTCTTTCACTGCGATATTATAATTTTTCACTCCGGGTTTTGTCACTACTAAATCCGTTAATTGATGATAATGAGTGGCAAACAAAGCACGAACGCCCCGCCCCCGGAAATCATGAATATACTCGGCAACCGCCCAGGCAATGCTCAAGCCGTCAAATGTGGAAGTCCCGCGTCCCACTTCATCGAAGATGACCAGACTTCGTGATGTCGCGTTTTTTAATATTTCCGCCGTTTCCGTCATCTCCACCATAAACGTGCTCTGTCCCCTGATCAGACTGTCGGACGCGCCGACACGGGTGAATATTTTATCAACAATGCCTATCTTTGCTTTGGCCGCCGGAACAAAGCTCCCCATTTGCGCCAGAAGAACAATTAGAGCCACCTGCCGGATGTAAGTGGATTTACCCGCCATGTTCGGACCGGTAATAACAAGCAGTTTATTGTTTATTAAATCCATCAAACAATCGTTCGGCACAAAGCCTTCTTTGGTCAATGCCACCTCCACGACAGGATGGCGTCCATCTTTTATATCGATGGTATCGTCTTCATTTATTTCCGGACAAGTGTAATGATGTTTTTCGGCAACTTCGGACAGAGCGGACAAAGCATCAAGCTCGGCGACGAGAGATGAATTATTTTGAATGTCGGCGATATACCGGTCAAGACTGTCGCGCAGGGCAATAAACAGTTCCTGTTCTCTTTCCCTTATTTTTTCTTCCGCAGTAAGAACAGTTTGCTCAAATTCTTTCAATTCCTGATTGATATAACGCTCGGCGTTAACCAGCGTTTGTTTTCTGATGTAGGAATCTGGAACCAGTGTGGCATTGACTTTGGTCACTTCGATGTAGTAGCCGAAAACGTTATTGAAACCGATCTTCAGAGAGTTGATTCCGGTTTTCTTCCGCTCATCGGCTTCCAGGCTGGCAATCCATTTTTTTCCGTCGCGGCTGATAAACCTCAATTTGTCTAGTTCTTCATCATAACCGATAGCAATGAAACCGCCATCCTGTGTTTTGGGCGGAGGATCGTCAATAATCGCCCGCGAAATCAACTCAACGACTGCGGACATTTCCGTAAACCGGGAACGGATCGCAGCAATCGCCGGAGAGGTGCAATCCGCAAGCATTGCTTTGAGCTCAGGTATCGCCATAAGAGAAACTTTCAATGCGACTAAATCGCGGGGATTAGCCACCCTTAAAGAAACCCTGCCAGCCAGCCTTTCCATGTCATAAATGCGTGATAATATTTTACGCAGATTTGCCCGCAGGATGTGATCGTCCTTGAGTTCGGCAACTGCAGCCAACCTTGTTTTGATTCTTTCTGCATCCACCAGCGGATAATTCATCCACCAGCGCAGACGGCGGGTTCCCATCGGCGTCAGCGTTTCATTAAAAAGTGAGAAAAGAGATCCTGCTTTAGAGTTGTCCTGAATTGTCGCAAACAGCTCAAGATTACGGCGGGCGGTATCATCCAGCAGGAGAAAATTTTCCGTAGAGTACCATTTGATTTCGCTTATATGCTGTGGATTTATTTTTTGCGTCTGGTTGACGTAGCTTAAAATCGCGCCGGATGCGATTATTGCCGCCGGATATTCTTTTATTCTGGAACTCATCAAAACTTCGGCGGAAAAAATCTGATTCAGAGTATCCTGAACCATCGCGGTTTGAAAACAATTATCCTCCAGATAATTGATCCGGAGCTCGGGCATTTGCGTCTCCAGCGTTTTTAACAAAATCTTATCAGGGAAATCCCGCGGAAGAATTAATTCCTTAAAATCCAACCCGGAGATAGCGGTGAAGAAAAATTCGCGACCGGTAAATTCGCTGATTTGAAATTCTCCCGTGGAAATATCCAGAAAAGCCAGACCCAGCGTATCCCTGTGTGCATACAAGCAGGCGAGATAATTATTTTCACCCGCAGAAAGATTTTCTTCATCCAGAACAAGCCCGGGGGTGATTACCCGGATAACTTCTCTTTTAACAATTCCCTTTGCTTTTTTCGGGTCTTCAACCTGCTCGCATATCGCCACTTTAAAACCTTTTTCCACAAGTTTGGTAATGTAGGCGGAAGCGGCGTGATAAGGAAAGCCGCAAAGCGGCACGCTGTCTTCTTTTCCTTTATTGCGTGAAGTCAGCGTGATTTCCAGAACAGGCGCGGCAGTCACCGCGTCTTCAAAAAACATTTCGTAGAAATCACCCATGCGATAAAGCAAAATACAATCGGGATATTTTTCTTTGATTTTCACATACTGCTTCATTGCCGGAGTTAAATCGAGCGTCGCTTCTACCGCCATTTACCGTCGTCCCCTTTTTGCAAGTCAATATAGTCAGGATCATCCGGCTTATCTATTTTATGACTGGCAATAAAAGAATTGGCCAGCCAGCTGACAAAGCTGATAATCAGCGACCCTAAAAACGCGGAGAAAAAATCTTTAACAACAAACCCCGACACAAGATAAGAGACTAGTTCCAGCAAAAATGCGTTTACAAAAAAATAAAATAATCCCAGCGTTAATATGCTCAAGGGCAGAGTCAGCAAAACCAAAACAGGTCTTACAAAAATATTGATGAGACCTAAGACACAGGCGGCAATGACCGCCGTTGAAAGAGAATCAACCTTGATACCCGGCACAAACTGCGAAGCAAGCAGAATTGCCACCGTTATGATCAGCCATCTTGTGATGACAACTATCATTTGTTTACCTCCGATATTTGAATATTAGCAAATTCAAATTTATTCTCTACATTATTCATGGTCTCGTAAAAAGTCAATTTTATGCTTTTTTTATCATTCCCGCGAAGGCGGGAATCCAGTTATTTAAACATGTTATGGATTCCCGCCTTCGCGGGAATGACAGCAGAGGAACTTTTTACAAGTTCATCATTATTCATCTATTTACTTTTCCACATTCACAGTCTTTGCTGATTTAAAGAAAATCCAGGAAACACTGGTACCGCTCATGATGGAAGTTTCCCTTTTTACCAACGGACTATCTTCAAACGAGGCTCCCTGAAGAAAATCAGCGCTGGCAAAAGCGCTAAAAATTAATTGTTTATATGCTTTGCTCAAACCAACTGTAAGTGTTGAACCGCTATATCCGCCACCGGCTGAATATGCAGGACGTGCCGCTGTCGCGTACTGGGGCTCCACATTGTAGAAATAAGTGTGATAGCCGCTATCGGCAAACATGGGGCCTACGGATATTCCCAGATTTAATCCGGTGTCAGGGATTAAATCATTTTTTACAAAATTAATCCGAGGGCTGAGCACCCAACCTTCGTGACGCACGGAAGAAAAATCCGTGGAAAAAAAAGCTCGCACAGGCAAGGATAAACTTAACTTAAACTTATCTTCTTTGCTTTCCCAAAGTTTAATCTTTAAGGCCGGACCTAATTCAAAAGTTGGATCCAGATCCTCCATGCCGGCGCGGGCAGAGTTATCGGAACTCTTTACCGGGACAGCGCCAAAGCCGCTAAAATCCAGCAAGATCCGATCTGTTTTAAAAATCTGTCCGGAAACGCGCTGTTCGTCCACTTTTAAAATATCGCCGCGATAAACGAGATAAGGATAGG
>DCVU01000152.1 GCA_002327415.1 Smithella sp. UBA2180 | reverse complement strand
CAATTTGTCCGCAACCGCATTACCCCGGAAAATATGGGCAAAGAGCTTGCCAAATACACTGACAAGGGCGGCCTGGTGATAGATCTGGCCTGGAACATCGGCGCCAATGATATTATCGGATGGTGCCATGACAATAATGTTTTGTACATAAATACCTCCGTTGAGGTTTGGGATTCTTTAGAAGGGATATACACAGACAGTCCGTTTGAAAAATCCTTGTACTGGCGGCAGATGAAACTCCGCGAAATGATCAAAGACTGGCCGAAAGACTCCGTAAGTTCCGTGGTTGACCATGGCGCTAATCCGGGGCTGATTTCACATTTTGCAAAACAGGGCCTGATTGATATCGCAAATAAAATGATATCTGACGGCAAGGCAACCGGGAAAGACAAAGAAGAACTGGAAAAATTTATCAAATCCCGAAAATTTAATTTGCTTGCCCAGAAACTAAAGGTCAAGGTCATTCATTGCAGTGAGCGCGATACGCAAATTACCAATCGCCCCAAGGAAGTGGATGAATTCGTGGGCACCTGGAGCATAGAAGGCCTTCGGGAAGAAGGCACGGCGCCTGCGGAAATGGGCTGGGGTACGCATGAGCAAAAACTTCCGGACTTGGCGCACGTTCCGCCATATGGCCCCAAAAACCAGATCGCTTTGGCGCAAATGGGTATGAACACCTGGGTCAGGTCCTGGATTCCGGATCAGGAAATTGTGGGCATGGTTATCCGCCATGGCGAAGCTTTTGGATTATCAGATCGACTCACAGTTTGGGAAAAAGAAAAGGCCGTTTTTCGTCCCACCGTTCATTACGCATACATGCCCTGCCACGAAACCTTGTCTTCCATTTACGAACTTCGCGGCAGAAATTATGTTCTGCCGCCAAAATTAAGAATTATGGGCGATGAAATTACTACCGGCGCGGATATTTTAGGCGCTTTGCTTATGGGCCATGAATACAATTCCTGGTGGACAGGCAGCGATCTTTCCATAGAAGAAGCCAGAAGGCTGGCGCCGGGACAAAATGCCACAACTTTGCAGGTCGCGCTCGGGGTTATCAGCGCGGTACTTTGGATGATAGAAAACCCGAAAAAGGGATTGAATTTACCCGATGATTTACCTCACGACTTTGTACTGGATATTTCTAAACCTTATTTAGGCAATTTTATTTCCAGGGCATCGGATTGGACTCCCGTTAAAAACCGCGTAGTCTATTTTAAAGAAAACCCGGCCAACATCCCCACTGACGACGTTTGGCGATTTGAAAACTTCCGGTTTATTCCATGAACGAAACCAGGAAACAACTTTTACAGGAATTGGCTGCTAAAAACGGCACGCCGCTGTTTGTGGTTGACCACGAAGTCCTGCGCAACAATTTTAAGGAATTCCGTGAAAAATTGCCGGATGTGCAGCCGTATTTTGCGGTTAAGGCTAATTCCAATACTGAGATAATTAAAACCATGTTTGATCTGGGCGCAAGCTTCGACGTGGCTTCCATTCACGAATTCCAGCTTGTTTATAAAAATATTGAAACCTGGCCGGACAAAGAACGCCAGGATTTTATTTGGGACAAAATTATTTACGCCAACACGATTAAACCTTTCAAAGTTTTGACAAAATTAAACCCGTACAAAATTCTGGTAACTTTTGACAATATTGAGGAACTGAAAAAAATCAAGCAGCACGCGCCGGACGTAGGGCTGATTTTACGCATTCGCGTGCCCAACACCGGAAGCATGGTAGAGCTGTCTTCCAAATTTGGCGCGCATCCCGGCGAAGCCGTGGATCTGATTGCCGAGGCCATTGGCATGGGTTTGGGTGTGGAAGGCATTAGTTTTCACGTGGGCAGTCAATGCAATAATTTTGACAACTATCTGCAAGCGCTGAATATAGCGCATTCTATTTTGAAGGAAGCCGCTTTGCGGAATTTTGAAATTGGTTTTACGGATAAAGAAGGCAAAAAGAAAAAGGTTTTGGATATTGGCGGCGGGTTTCCGGTTAAATACACGGACGATGTAAAATCATTTTCTGCTTTGGCTAAAAAATTGAATTCGGAAATTAAACGCTTGTTCGGGAAAGACAATATTCAGGTTATTGCCGAACCCGGCCGGTTTATGGTGGCCACAGCCTGCACCCTGGTGACGAAAATTATCGGCAAATCCATTCGCGACGGCAAAACCTGTTATTATCTTGATGATGGCGTGTATCATACTTTTTCCGGCCAGATTTATGACCACCAGAAATACCCGCTCCACGCTTTTAAAGATGGCGAACTCAAACTTTGCGCCACTTTTGGACCGACCTGCGACGCTTTTGACACAATCTCACTGGCTGATGAACTGCCGGAAGATTTGCAGATTGACGATTTGCTTTACGCGGAAAATATCGGCGCTTACACTTTAGCTTCGGCCACGGACTTTAACGGCTTCCCGGTTGCCAAGGTCGCGCACATTAACAGGGAAAATATATAGACCTTTTGCCAAATAACATTCCGGCTGATTTTTCGTTGCACCTTCCTGTAATCCTTATTTTCCAAATTTTAATTTTATGTTAGATCACGAATAAGCGTCAATAAATCCTTCTTTATTAAAAGTGCTATATGGTATGCTGAATGAAATGGAGATAATATGTCAAAAGATGAACGCAGGATAAATAAAAGGGTAGCTACTAAATTTGAAATTTTATATGTACATGAACATGATTATCTTATATCTTTTACAAAAGATATTTCGGCGGATGGCATGTTTGTTGAGACAGAAAAACCGCCGGCAGTAAGGTCAATAATAAAATTGATTTTTTCCATAGGCAATTTAAAAAAAATAGAAACTAATGCAGAAGTTATATGGATTAACAAAGGCGCATCGTCAAAAGATCACGGAATGGGTCTAAAATTCCTTAATATGCATGCAAGAGACAAAGATGCAATCCTGAAAGAAATTAATATAGTTGCGGTTCTATAGAAATATTACATTTAGACCACGAGGGAATCAGATTACATGGTAAAAAGATTGCAACTTTCTAACGTAAATTATCAGATTATTTCAGTCGAAAAACGGAGACTTTGCAGGTGAAAAAAATATTTCAAAGAGCACTATTCCTCGTTCAATCGTCATTGCGAGGAGCGCCTTGCGCACCGTGGCGCTCCTGTCCTTTAACCCTTAAATCTTAAATTATTTCTATCTTTCACGGTCAATATTCCCTTGACGTATAAGGCTGACGGTCTTATATTCCTACACAAAAGAGGGAGTTCTTATCATAACTATGAGCTTACCGATTTGCAGGGCAGGACTAAACAGACAGACGCCTTTTTTCTTCTTGTGTTCGCAATGTCTTCTTTGTTGCCGCCACAAGAAAATCCAGGTCAACCCTTACGAAGTCGCGCGTCTTGCCGCGAACCGGGGCCTGTCCACTGCCGAGTTCATTGACCGCTACACCCACGAAAGCGGAACCATTCTGAATTGGGAAGAAAACGGCGCCTGCGTTTTCCTCAATTCCAAGGGGTGTGGAGTCCATCCTGACCGCCCGCTCGTCTGTCGTCTCTACCCGCTTGGCCGTCACGTCCTTTCCTCGGGAGAAGAAAGTTTCTCCGAGATCGAGCCGGACAAAGACTGCAAGGGTGTCTATAGCGATAAAGGCGTGATCAAGGCGTATCTCGAATCGCAGGGCGCCCGCCCCTTCATGGATGCCGCCGACAAGTATCTCGATCTACTTTGGAGATTGTGCCGGATACTGGAACAAGAGACGGCTGAACCAGAGAAACATAATGCCGTCGCCGGTGTTTTTCAAAAGCACGCCGAAGGCGAACGCTATGGCGACACAGGATTTGCGGATGTGGATGCCATTGTAGCCGCCTTTTGCGGAAAAATGAGCATACCGTTTCCAAATAATATGGACGACAAAATATCGATTCACATACAAGCTGTTGAAGCATGGGCAAATATAACAAGGAGGGAATCAAAACATGAAGAGCGAAAAACAAAACGAAGCGCAACAGGTAAAGGAAAAAAGCCACGTTCAGCAGGCGATTAGCATTGCTACAGTTGTGGCCTCGCTGGGAACTTCTCTGGGCGTCGGCGTTACCAACCTTATTGCCGCGGAAAAACCGCTGCCTGTTCGCGGCGAAGCGGTACAAATGAAAGGCGACTTTGGAAACATAAACTCATCCCAGATAAAGCTCTCCGAGCAGATTAAATTGTTTGAATCATCGCAGATTAAATTCTGGAACCAGATTAAAGGTGAGTCACCGAAAGGTAAGTTCGACGCAAGGCAGTACAAGGAATTACAAGCAAATGAACACAAGCTTGCAGATCAGATCAACAACTTACAGGCAAATGAATACAAGCTATCGACCCAGTTTAAGTTCTGGCAGGCGAACATGCATAAGGGTGCAGACCAGATCAAATTTGATGGACTCGTTGCAAACGAACATAAGCTGGCGAATCAGATCAATACGCTTGAAGCCAACCAGCACAAGCTTGCCGATCAGATTAAACTGCTTCAGTCGAAACAGCTTAAATACTAGCGACACTCGCTAAGAGCAAGTAAAACGCATGCTCGGTTTCGGAGAGTCTCACTACGACTTGCGCTTCGAACTTCGCTAAGCTCATTCTCAGCGAGTTTCATTGGATTGCCATATCCCGACAAGTCGGGACTCGCAATGACAAAAAGACTATTATGCAACGCTTTGCATAATAGTCTTGACTTTTGTGCAAAGCCATGCTAAATAGTCTGTCATGAAAAGATATCTCTACGATCCAATAAAAAAAGATTTACTAAAAAAGATGGTTGTTCTGACTGGCCCGCGTCAGGTCGGCAAAACTTGGCTTGCCAAAGCGCTCATGTCAGAATTCAAAACACCTCAGTATATGAATTTTGATAATGTCGCCGACGCGAAGATTATTAATTCGCAATCGTGGCCTGTTAAAAGCGATCTGCTTATTCTTGACGAGATTCACAAAAGGCCGGAATGGAAAAAATTTGTTAAAGGTGTTTTTGACACGCGTCCGAAAAAACAGTCTATCCTGATTACCGGCAGCGCGCGCCTGGATACTTACAGGCAATCAGGTGAGTCGCTGGCCGGTCGCTATTTCCCCATTCGTCTTAATCCGATATCCGTAAGTGAACTCAAAGATACTTTGTCACCTGATGAAGCTCTGATTCTTCTTAACCGGCTGGGCGGATTTCCGGAGCCATTTTTATCCGGTTCCGAAACAGAAGCGGCCCGGTGGCGAAATCAATATTATACCGACTTGATCAGAGAGGATATTCTGGAATTCGGCAGATTGCAGGAAATTCGTTCGATGAAGCTGTTATTGGAGCTGTTGCGCTCCAGGGTTGGCTCTCCCGTTTCGTATACGTCTATCGCGCAAGATCTGCAACTGGCGCCCAATACGGTACGCAGATATGTTGATATTCTGGAAAGTTTGTGCATTGTATTCACGGTGCGGCCCTTTCATGCCAATATCGCAAGATCAATTCTTAAAGAACCCAAACTTTATTTTTATGATAGTGGTTTTGTGCAGGGCGGTGAAGGGATTCAATTGGAAAATACGTGCGCGGTATGTCTGCTGAAGCATGTTCAGTTTTTGCGGGATATTAAAGGCGAGGATATTGAGATGAATTATATTAAAACTAAAGACGGGAAGGAAATTGATTTTTCGATAACCACTAAAGGCAGTGCAACGCATCTAATTGAAGTGAAACTTTCAGATGATAAGCCTTCCGCGTCGCTTGCCCTTCTGGCGAAGAAACTGCCCGGGGCAAAAGCCTTGCAACTTGTTCAAAATCTCCGGCGTGAACAGCAGAAAGATAATATCGCCATTGTCACTGCCGGAAAGTGGCTGGCACAGCTGTCTGCCTGATGCCTTAATAGGGGCAGGTGAAGAGTGAAGGGAAATAAAAGGGACAACGGTTCTATTTAAATATTTTATTTTTCGGGATTCCCCGGTCAAACCGGGGAATGACAGTGAGGAGGGAGATTATCATGAAAAATCTAAATTATATGAGCATTGCGGAAGATGCCATGAGCAAAATCAAAAAAGGAGCTTTCTTGACCGTTAAGGCCGCGGATGCGCTCAATACCATGACAATCGGCTGGGCCACTTTCGGCGTCATCTGGCAAAAGCCGATCATGATGGTGGCAGTGCGACCTACACGTCACACTTTTGGTATTATAGAAAAGGCTCAAGATTTTACGGTTACGGTACCTGCAGGCGATATGAGCAAGGCAATCGCTTTTTGCGGATCGAAATCGGGCCGGGATGTGGATAAGTTCAAGATGTGCAATCTGGAAACAGCAGACGGGCAGAATGCCGTTTCGCCAATCATCAAAGTATCGGGGGTTCATTTTGAATGCAAAATAGTTTACAAATCCGCCATGAATCCGGTTCATCTGGATAAAAATTTAGATAAGGCCCTCTATCCGCAAAAAGATTACCACACGCTTTATTTTGGTGAGATAGTCGCTTGTTATGAGATAGAAAAGTAAAAAGTGAGTGGTGAATAGTGAAGGGAAATAAAACAATGTCTGACCTTAAACGAAATAATCTTGATAAATCACTATCGCCTTATCTTCTTCAGCATACATCCAATCCTGTCTGGTGGCAGGAATGGAGTGCGGAAATAATTCAACATGCCGTTGACGAGAAAAAACCGCTTTTTGTTTCTGTCGGCTATGCCACCTGCCATTGGTGTCACGTCATGGCGGCGGAGACTTTTTCGGATATTAATACAGCCAACTTTCTTAACAGCCATTTTATCTGCATTAAGGTAGATCGGGAACAAAGGCCGGACATAGATCAGTTTATGATGCAATATCTGACCGCGCTAAGCGGAAGTGGCGGCTGGCCGCTCAATGTATTTCTAACGGCCAATCTTCGTCCTATTCATGCACTTACCTATGCGCCGCAATACTCATTTTTAAGCATAGTGAAAAAAGTTCATGAATATTATGAAAAGAACGCTGATGCTATTACGCCGTTTATCACTGAAGAAATACAACCGCCGATTGCCAAAGAAGAATCTTTAGTTAAAAATCTATTATCTTATTACGATCCTGATTACGGCGGTTTCGGCCCGGGACAAAAATTTCCTCCGCACTCCACGCTGTTATATCTTTTGTATTGCCTCTGCGTGGAAAATAATCCCGATGTGCAAACTGTTTGCCGCAAAACGCTTGATGCCATGCGTTTGCGGGGCCTCAGCGATCATCTGCAGGGCGGCATTTTCCGCTATTGTGTGGATCGCCAGTGGACAATTCCTCATTTCGAAAAGATGCTTTATGATCAGGCCATGGCTCTGTGGTGTTATTCGCTGGCTTATAAGATTATGGGAGAAAACGGGTATAAGAAAATGGCGGAAGGTATTGTCCGCTGTCTCGATGATTGTTTTGCGGATAATGGATTATTCATTTCGGCGCATGACGCGGATACCCAACATGTGGAAGGGGCAACTTATGTCTGGAGCTATCGTGAACTGAAAGATGTGCTTGCGCCGGATGAATTTAAACGGTTTTGTGAATCGTACGATATTCATGAGCAGGGCAACTTTGAAGGCCTGATCCACCTGATTCGGAAAAATGATGTTGCTCTGGGGGATATTGAAGAGAAGCTCCTGTTCCTGCGTACAAAGCGGCCACAGCCGGTGCGGGACAATAAAATTATTTGCGGGATAAACGCGTTGGCTGCCATGGCCCTGATTCAGGCGGGACGAAATCTGGAGCGGCCGGAACTGGAAGAAAAAGCCGCGCAGATCACAAGGCGTTTGGTTGATTTATTCTGGTATGGCAAAGCCCTGGGGCATTCGTATTATAATGGAGCGACACAAAATCAAAGTTTTCTGTTCGATGCGGCGGCGCTGCTTACGGCAATCAGTATGGTCTATGAAAACGACGCGTCATGGAAGAAGCTGATGACGACAATGGCCGCCTATGTTGAATCGTTCCGGGACGGCGATAAATGGGTGGAATCCAGAGCGGCTGATTTTCAGCCGGTGTTTGCATCTTGGTTCGATCATCCCGTTCCTTCAAGTGTCAGTCTTGCCGCAATGGGCTTGACGCGTGTCGCTCTGCTTACCGGAAAGGAAACAGAGACTGAATCCTATCGGGCGCCTTATCAGGCCGATTTTTTCAATATCACGGCGATGATGACCAACGGGCTTTTCCATGTGATTACTTCTAAGGGCGCGTTTACGTGGTCTCAATTATCGGCAAACTCGCTGCAAGTGCGCGGTAAAACCGAAAGCGATTGTTACAGAGGCACATGCAGGATGCTGCAGTGAAAATAAGTTGGTAAAAATATAGAGGAAACGATATACTAAAAAAACTACGGGCAAAAAGAGAAAGGAGTTGGGTTTATGAATAGGAACGGCATAAAAGGTTGTCTGCTTATTTTTGTTGTTTGCCTTTTGGCTCTTCTGTCAACGAAGGTCTGGGCACAAGACATATATCCGACATCCCCGCCATTATTTACTGATCAGGAGCTTGATGATCTCCTCGCGCCGATTGCCCTCTATCCTGATCCTTTGCTAGCCCAGGTACTGCCGGCTTCAACCTACACAGAAGAAATTCTCGATGCGCATGATTGGCTGAGTAACGGCGCATCAATTTCGGAAATTGACCGGCCAAACTGGGACGAGTCCGTCAAGGCAGTTGCCCACTATCCCGACGTTCTGCAAATGATGGCTGAAAACGCCGACTGGACGGCCGATCTGGGCGATGCTTTTCTTAATCAGCCGGAAGATGTAACAAGTTCAATCCAACGGCTCAGGTGGCAGGCAAAAGATACCGGCAATCTGCAAAGCAACAGCCGGCAGACTGTAGTTATTGTTGGAAATTATATTGAGATAGTTCCGGCACAGCCTCAATATATTTATGTTCCGTCATATGATCCTTCGGTTGTCTATGAAGAAAGTCCGTACGCCGGTGGCGAGCCCTTCATTACGTTTGGCGCAGGTTTTATGATCGGGGGCTGGTTGACCATGGATTTTGACTGGGGTAATCACCACGTTATCTATCATGGCTGGAAACGCTCCGGTTGGGTCAATCACGCAAGGCCGTATGTTCACGTAAATAATGTTTATGCGCACAAAAGCAGAGCGGATATAAATAAAAACTGGAGGCATGATGCGTCACATGGCACTCCCGATAGTTACAGGACAGCGCGCCCCGGTAGCGGCTCCGGCGCGGGCATGAAATCACGCATGTCCGAAATCAGGGGGAGGTCTGTAACAGCAGCGCCGTCAAGACCTTCGCCAAAGATGGCAGTACCTGCGGGAGATACACATTCTTTCGGTAATCGCGGCAAGGAAAACCGCGGCAGCATTTCTTCTCAGCCGAAAACGCCTTCTCAAAATGTCAGGAAGCAACCGGCAATAACGGTTCCCGATGTCGGCAAACGGCCTGCAACAAGTGAACAAAGAACTATTGATATAACACAGCGGCCTGCACCACGAACTTCTGATATCAGTAAACGGCCGGAAATGTCGGCTCCGGAAGTCAGCAAAGGGCCTCCTCAACCCCGTGCTGTTGACGAAAGCATCCAGCGTCCCAAAATACCATCAGTTACCTTTGGTGGTTACAGAGGCGCAAGTGAGGTCAGAGGACAGAGTCTCCGCGGCCAGGCCAGCCGTCAGAGCAGTGAGAAGAGGGTACGTCCTTCCGCTGCCCCTGCGGTGCAGAGAAACGCTACTGAAGTGCAGAGAAGTGCTCCGGCGGCACAGAGAAGCGCTCCTGAAGGCAAAAGCGGTTCCAGAGGCAATGCTCCGGAGGGCAAGAGAGATACCGGAGATAAACAGCGCCGATAGTACAGGCCGTATATTTTCTGACAACATGGAATTAATATAAGAATAAGGAAGGGAAATATGATGAAGACAATTCAGCAAAAATCAGTATTTCGTTCGTCGCACAAAATGGTTTTTATCTCTGCGCTTTTTGCAATAGCGATATTCATCTTTGCCTTACGTATGCCGGCAGTTGCGGCGCCGTCGCAGAGATTATTCTCATCTCCCGAAGATGCCGTGAAAGCGCTTGCCGAGGCGGTTAATGCAAAGGACAATACAGGGCTTGATCAGATATTCGGCCCATCGGGAAAAGACCTTCGTTCCGGGGATGAGGTGCAGGATGCTATCGAGTCTGTTGAATTTGCCAAATACCTGGCCCAAAAGAGCGATCTCATAAAAGAGAATGATTCAAAAGTGATTCTGCACATTGGCAATGAGAACTGGCCGTTTCCCGTTCCCATAGTAAAATATAATGATAAATGGTTTTTTGATACTGAGGCGGGTAAAGAAGAAGTTCTGAACCGCCGTATTGGTGAGGATGAACTTACCGCCATACTGGTATGCCGTGCCTATGTGAAGGCACAGCGCGAATATGTGCTTAAAGACTGGGATGGCGATGGTATCTTTGCGTACGCGCAAAAACTTCGGAGTGATGCCGGCAGGAGAAACGGTCTTTTCTGGCGATCAGCGCGGGGCGAGGCTTTGAGCCCGCTTGGTGAGCTCGTGGCACAGGCGTGGCATGAGGGCTACAAGAAGAATAGGGTTGTCTTCAAAGAAGCCGAACCATCGCCTTTCCATGGTTATTATTTCAAGATACTTACAAGACAGGGGAAGAATGTGCCGGGCGGCAGCTATAGCTACATCATAAACGGCAATATGGTTGGCGGTTTCGCCATGGTCGCGTTCCCTTCAAATTGGAGCAAGTCAGGAGTGATGACCTTTGTTGTTAATCAGCAGGGAAAGGTCTATGAAAAAAATTTTGGACCAGACACAGCAACAATGGCCCAGAAGATGACATCGTACAATCCCGACAAAACATGGACGCCTGTTAAAGAATGAAATGGTGCTATTTAATTTAAGAAATAATCGGGGATGGTTAAAGGTGAAGAATAGAGGATTGGAAGATTGGCTTGTGACTCATTATCAGCGTGGCTCACTAAGTTCTTCCCAGCGGTGGTAAAATTTATCGAGGGCTTCTTTATCTGCTGTAATTTCTTCTGTTAATTTGTGTAGTAAAATATAGTCGCTGAAGTTTTTAGGGTCGGCCAATTGTGCTTCCAGTAATTTGATTTTATCGTGTAAAATTTCAATTTGTTTTTCTACGTCCTGCAATTCCAGCTTTTCTTTATAGCTCAGTTTTGTTTTTTCTTTTTTAGGTCCTTTGTCTTTATCCGTTTTGCGGGCATCGGCGGCAATTTCTTTTTTGTTCGTTTTTAAACTTTCTTCCCATTGTTCGTAGTCGGCAAAAAGTTCCGCCTGGGCTTCAGTTGTGAAACCGATAAACAAACCGCATACTCGGGATATCATGTAGCGATCATGCGAAACTATAACCAGCAAACCGCCAAATTCCAGAAGATTTTCTTCGATTGTTTCGATTGTTCTTATATCCAGATCATTGGTCGGTTCGTCCAGAAGTAAGATATCCGCGGGTTGAAGCATAAGTTTGGCAATTAATATTCTGGCCTGTTCTCCGCCGGATAGCGATGCAATGGTTGAATTTATCTGCTCCGCTGAAAAACCAAAGCGTTTTATCCACGAAACAAGATGAACTGATCTGTCTTTAAATATTACGGTGTCATTGCCGTCGGCTAAATATTGTTTGATGGTTTTTTGCTGATGCAGGGATTCTCTGGCCTGGTCAAAATAAACTATTTTTAAATTGTCGGCATGTTCTACGCTGCCCGTATCAGGTTCTATTTTTTTGCTGAGCAATTTTAGAAGGGTGCTTTTCCCGACGCCGTTTCCTCCGAGTAATCCAATACGCAAGCCTGTGGTAAGGTTGATGGTAAAGTTTTTCAAGATATGTTTGTCGCCGAATGATTTGCTGATGTTTTTGATTTTAACCAGCACTTTTGTTTTTCTGCCGGAAGAGCTGAAATCTATTTCGGTTCTGGATGTTTGTTTCTTCTCTTTTAACTCCGCCAGGTCTTTTATTAAGTTATGGGCTTCGTCTATTCTGTATTTTGCTTTTGTCCTTCGGGCTTTGGGTCCTCTTCTTAACCATTCTATCTCCGCCCGTACTTTGTTGGACATCACGGCTTCGAGCTTGTTTTGTTGTTCAATGTACTGCAGGTGTTTTTCTAAAAAATCATGATATTTGCCTTCGGATTGAAAAATATTGCCTTCGTAGCGTTTGCTTATTTCCACGATTCTGTTGGCTGATCGCTCCAGTAAAAATCTGTCGTGACTAACCATTACCCATGTAAACCTGGCGGAACCTAAAAAATTTTCCAGCCAGGCCAGTGCCTGATAATCCAGATGATTTGTCGGCTCGTCTAAAATTAAAAGTTCCGGTTCGTTAACTATCCCGCAGGCAATATCCAGGCGCTTGGACCAGCCGCCGGAAAGTGTATTAACTTTTACAGTATAATCGTCAAACCCGACAATACTTAAAGCTGTTGCTGTTTTTACGTCGGCATTTTTAAAATCTGTGGTAGCCGTACCGGCAACAATGTCCCACACGGATGCATTGGCCGGGTATTGGCTTACTTGAGGTATATAGGCTGTTTTTAAGTTTTTTCTGATGGCGACATTGCCAGTATCGGCGCGATCCAGGTTCACCATTATTTTTGTTAACGTGGTTTTCCCCGTTCCGTTATCACCAATGATTCCGATCTTGTCACCATCGTTAACGGTCAGGCAAAGGTCTGTAAAAAGAGCTTTGGTGCCAAATGATTTGCTGATTTTGTCGAGATTCAATAGTACGGCCATGCGCGGGACTATATATAAAAACCTTTTTTACCTCCAGAGAAATTATAAATACATCACTATAAATAACAATTGACATGCAGCCGATACTTTCTTATCTTTACACTTACAGAGAAATTTTTCATCAAATAAACCTTAGGAGGAGATATGACAGAAGATAATAAAATAGTTTTGCGTAATAAGAAGGACGATCTCAAAAAGCTCGTCATGTTGATGAACAAGCAAAACAAAAGATTCTGGCCGCCGTTTTTCCCCTTGCTAAATATGCTTGATCTAGTCCTGACCCCAGAGGAGTTAAACCTCCTACTTAGGATGCGCACTGATTTATACTCATATGAACAGGCCTTAGCTGTTAGCGCCATGAGCAAAGAAAATTTCAACGCTATTTTTGAATCGCTAAGGGCAAAGGGGTTTATTGGTACAAAATATGAAACCGGTCAGGAACAATATACTCTTCATCCTTTTGTTGTCGGGTGGCTGGAAGCTATTGTTCCGTATATGATCGGGAAACCCGAAGAAAAAGAATTCGCCCGCCGATACATGTCTTTTTTCAAAGCGATACAAAAAAATAATTTCTTCCCGGCCAGGAACATAATGAACATTATGACCAAGTTTGCTTCTGTATCCAATCAGAGTGTAGGCAGTGTTTCTGAATCAAAGGATGCAAAGGGAAAGTCTAAAATCATTATTGATGAAAGAATAGTCGCACCGGATTCTAAAATTTATCCGGCAAATTCAATTACTGATCTGATCATGGAATATGGAACTAAAAGTATTCTCGGCCAATTCAATGCATGTATGTGCCGGAAGGTAACTGAAAATGTTGGTGATCCTTGCCGCTTCAAGATGAAAGATGACGTAGCATGCATGATTTTCGGCGATCCTGCTAAACAATATATAAAATATGGTCACGCGCGCCAGATAAGTAAGGAAGAAGCGTTTGATATTATACAAAAGGCAAGAGATCTCGGCGCTGTTCATTCGGTGTTTCACGAACAGGATGATACAAATCTTCCGCAAGTCGCTTTATGTAACTGCTGCTGGGATTGCTGCGGACAATTCCGGTTATATAACATGGGGGCACTGCCTTTGCGTTATAGCTGTTTTTACATGGCTAAAATTACAGACGTATCAAAATGCACAGGATGCGGAAAGTGTGCAAAGTATTGTCCGACTGCCGCAATATTAGTCGTAGATAAAAAAGTACAGCTCGATACAAAGAAATGTATTGGATGCGGTCAATGCGTTCATCAGTGTGCCTTTGCGGCTGTTGAACTTGTTGAGAACAAACGCACCGCGTTCCTGCCGATTCTTAAAAAATCCGAGGCAAGAATAACAACATAATTACGATGGCGCATATGAAACTCTAGAAGAACAATGAGGCATTGCTGATTAAGTTCAAGCTAATAATCTATTTTAATCAAAGAACAATGTATAAAAAACAATGAATAGAATTTTTTTTACAGTTTCGTTTATGGAGAAATAATATGGCTTTAATCGAAATGAAAAACATCACCAAAGATTATTATCTTGGTGAAACGGTAGTGCGCGCGCTGAGAGGCATTGACCTGCAGATAGATAAGAAAGAGTTTGTGGCTATATGGGGGCCGTCAGGTTCCGGCAAGACCACTCTCCTGAACCTTATCAGCGCCATTGATGAACCAACTACGGGGGAATTGGCAATTGCCGGTAAGGATGTCCGGTCTTTGACTGATAACCAAAAAAGCGAACATCGCAATAAAACGATCGGTTTTGTCTTTCAGGGATTCAATCTGGTTCCTGTTCTTTCCGCACTGGAGAATGTAATGCTGCCTCTACAGATTAGGGGCGCATCGGCGACAGAAGCCAGAACGCAGGCCCTGAGCCGCTTGGAAGAAGTCGGCTTGAGCGACCTGATCAATAATCGCCCGGCGAAAATGTCCGGTGGGCAGCAGCAAAGAGTATCTATCGCTCGGGCGCTGGTGAATAACCCATCGCTTGTAATTGCCGATGAACCGACAGCCAATCTTGATTCCGAAACTGCAAGAATGATTATCGACATCATGCGCGAATTAAATGAAAAAGACCATATCACTTTTATCTTTTCCACTCATGATCAGAGGCTGCTGGAGAGGGTCAAACGACTAGTGCGTCTGGAAGACGGAAAGATCGTTAATGGAAGGGCAACGCAATGATGAAATGGCTAAAACTGGCAGTCCGGAATATTTTCAGAAACAAGCGCCGTTCTTTTGTCACGCTGATGGCAATCGGCGTGGGCTTTGCCTCGATAAGTCTTTTTCAGGGCTATATCCATCGTGTGTATTACGGACTAAGGGTTATGGCCATTCACGGAGAGGGATTGGGTCATTTAAGAGTCAACAAGGCGGGTTGGCAGGAAAAGGGAAAGCTTGAACCGGAAAAATACATGTTCTCCAGAGAGGACACTCAAAAGATTATCAAGCTTGTTACGGAAGAAAGTACTGTAATATTAGCGACGCCACAGATTCAAGTAATCGGTATAGTAACCAATGGAATTGCCTCGACTATTTTTATCGCTCAGGGTGTCGTTCCTAAAGATGACAAGACTATTAAAGGAACTTGGGCTAGTTTTTTGCCGATTAAAGGGCAGACATTGAATGACGAAAAACTCTACGGTGTAGAGATAGCAGAAGACTTGAGCAATTATCTTAGCCTGACACAGGACAAAGAAGGGGTGGTAATGGCCCCCACCTTAAGCGGGCAAATGAACGCTTTGGATGTAAAAATAAATGGTGTCTATAACACCGGTTCTGAATTTTCAAATGATAAATTTATGCGCTTCAATTTTTACTTCGCTCAGTCTCTGCTCGACACTCAATCGGCGGAAAGAATTGTGATACTGCTGAAAGATTGGGAGGATACCGAACGGATGCGCACAGTCCTTCTTGCAAAGCTGAAAGCTGCCGGCATCGATTGTGAAATTCGAACATGGGAAGATTTATCCCTGTTTTTTTCAAAACAGAAAGCATTTCTCAGGGTGATGTTTACGTTTCTCTTTTCCATAGTTTTGGTTATTGTAGTGATGACTACAGTCAATACGATGGGCATGGCCATTCTCGAAAGAACCAGAGAGATTGGAACTCTGCGGGCTTTGGGTTTAAAACGCAGAGGGGTATCTCTTCTTTTTGCTTTGGAAGGAGCGTTACTGGGCTTTTTCGGCAGTGTGATGGGCCTTATATTGCACACATGCGTGTGGGCAATAATTAGAATTTATCCACCAAAATATACGCCTCCGGGAATAGCCATGCCCATAGATCTGGTTGTGCACATGGTGCCGTGGATGCTCTTTATCTTACTGTTTTGTTTTGTTCTGTTTTCCATGTTTGCTGCATTAATTCCGGCCAGACGGGCAGCCAAGCAAAATATTGTGGATTCTCTGGGACATGTTTAAAATACTTTGAAGGAGAAAAATGATGAATCAACAACATAAAAAACAATACATTATTGTTCTGGGATTTATATTTATTTTTTGCCTGAGCATTTCCGTACCAACGGTTCATGCACAGATGAGTCCCAAGGAAATGCTTCAAAAAGCGGATGAAGCCCGCGGCAATGCCGAAGGAATCCAGTGGGAAATTTCCATGGATTCCATGGAGAGAGGACGTGAACAGCATAGAGCACTGCGGGTAAGCGCCAGGGGTTATAATTCTCTTGCCGATACTTTGGCACCGGCTAATGTAAAAGGTCAAAAGCTGTTAATGCAGGACCGCAACATGTGGTTTGCCAAGCCGGGGCTTTCCAAAGCGGTTCCCATCTCCCCGCGGCAAAAACTTATGGGCAATGCCGCCAATGGCGATATTGCTTCCACTAACTATGCTGGTGATTATAAAATCATCCACACAGAGGACGGTAAAGTTGAAGATGAATCTTGTGTTATTTTCGATTTACAAGCGGTGGATAGCAGAGCTACTTATGACCGGATAAAATACTGGATATCCAAGGAGCGTCTTGTGGGAGTTAAAGCTGAGTTCTACACTATCTCCGGTAAAATGTTTAAAACGGCGACATTCGAATATAAAAACAGCATCACTATTAATGAAAAACAGAGGGAGTTTATCTCCAAAACGGTAATTACCAGTGCAATAATAAAAGAAGATATAACGACTATGCGCTATGACAAACCTGTGCTCAAGAAAGTTTCCGATGCTACTTTTAATCTCAATTTGCTGACGAGATAGGACTTTCCAATGGGATCAAGCTGCGTAAATAAGATTTTTTCAATAATTATTTTTTCTTTAATTGCAGTTTGGGTATGGTGGCCGCAGGTTGCGGGCGCCGACAATGCTGAAGATGTAAAACCATCAGTTATCCAGAAATTAAACACTGATGATACCGGAGACAAAAATCCGTCGGTTATCCGGAAAATCAAAGAGAGCTTTTCTGCAGATTTGCGGATCATGACTTATGGTGTTATTCAGGAGCCGGCCAAATCGAGTCAGAATCCGGATAACAATTTTCTGCAACTCCCTCACTATATAGCCCATCTGGAAATAAGGCCTGATCTTCGTTTTGACACAAAATTTCTGGATCTTTCCGCCAAACCGCGGGCGAAACTTGACTTTAGTATATGGCAAGAAGGAAGTCTCAATGGAGAAACACGATGGATTGATGACTGGTACGTAAACGAGTGGCTTGTTAGATTAAAAGCTTGGGATAGAATTTTTGTGTCCTATGGAAGAGAGAATTTACAATGGGGACCTTCTTTTCTTTTTTCTCCTTCCAATCCCTTCTTTAGAGATAACGGTCGCAGCAATCCTTATATGGAAGTTCAGGGCATGGAATTCGGCCGTCTGGTATTTATTCCTCATAGTCTCTGGACGATATCTTTTATTCTTAATACCGATGAAGGCCGCAACACACTTATGGGTCCTGATGCCTTTGAAAAAAATTATGCCATGAAGATAGATTATACGGGCGGAAAAAATTATGCATCTTTAATTGTTTCGCGAAAAGATCATAGAAAAACATTGGGATTTTTCGGCGGGTGGACTGTCTCTGACGCTTTGCTGCTTTACGGAGAATGCAGCATGCAGAGAGGAAGTGATGCATTGTATCCTCAAAGAGATGTATCACCTTTAGGAGTCTCCATGAGCAAAACCTATCAGGGTGATATGGATGTCAAACCGATTATTCTGGTGGGAAGTTCTTATACTCTGGAAGGCAGAGGCACCTTTTCTCTTGAATATGTCTATAACGCGCCGGGCTATAACAGTGAAGAAGCCGATAATTACTTCACGCTCAGACGTGACGCGGCCACAGCTTTTGAAACTGGCGGGACTATGGGTTTGCTGGGACAGGCTGTTTTATCCCAGACGGCGAATCCCGGACTGAGATTTTTACGAAAGAATTATGCTATGCTGCAATATAACCAGACCAATATAATGAACAAAATTGATCTGACGGTACGCTGGACGCAAAATCTGGATGACGGCTCCGGTCAATTTCTGGGTCTTTTGTCTTATTCCATTGGAGACCATTGGGAACTTTTTTCTTCAGGTGTAATCAATGCCGGTCCGGGGAATACGGAATTCGGCAGTACTCTCAGTTATCAGGTAATGTTTGGTGTGAAGTGGGTTTTTTAGCTTCGCTTTTAAAGTTCGGCAAGAAAAGTAATAACTAACACCGCAGATTTCAACAAAGCTAAACAGCTTGCCGCGGGATTGATAAAAAAATAAAGTTGCATAATGCCAGTGTTGACTACGCTTTTAACTATTTTTGTTTCATCTTTTATTATTGCGCTCTCCGGCGCTCTGATGCCGGGACCGCTTTTGACTGTTACGATAAGTGAGAGCTCACAGCGCGGTTTTATCGTGGGACCGATGTTGATTGCCGGCCACGCTATTCTGGAGCTGGTACTCGTTGCCGCACTTCTGTCGGGACTTGCGCCGTTTTTTCAGATGCCTGCTGTTTTTGTTGTGACCGCTATTGCCGGAGCTTTGATTCTCTTTTGGATGGCCTTCGGAATGTTTTGTTCTTTGCCTTCGCTGCACCTGTCACTGGAAGGAAACAACACGAGAAGAAATCACCCGATGATCAGCGGTATATTGATGAGCGTAGCCAATCCCTACTGGATAATCTGGTGGGCGACAATAGGGCTTGGTTATATTCTCTATTCCTGGCAGTTTGGGTTCTGGGGTATTGCGTTTTTCTTTGCCGGACATATTCTGGCTGATCTGGGCTGGTATTCTCTTGTATCCGCGGCGATTGCCGGGGGCAGAAATTTTCTGACTGATCGACTTTACCGTGGACTAATTATTATTTGCGCTGTGTTTCTGGTTATTTTTGCCGGATATTTTGCCTATGCCGGCTTCACAAAACTGAATGCTATTATTTCCTGATGGTTACACATCTATTGCAATAAGTAATTTTATGATTTATTAAGGTACATCAATTTTCTGAATACTGTGCAAATAGAGATTTTTGGGGAAGTTTATATGCCGAACATGGACAGTGAAAATAAGATGCCGGATGATCTCAAAAGTTGCGTAGAATTTCACGGACATATTTGCCCCGGCTTGATGTATGGTTACCGGGTGGCCAAAGAGGCGATGAAATTGATGGATATCACGCGAGCTGTTGATGAGGAAGTGGTTGCCATTTGTGAAAACGATTCCTGCGCCGTGGATGCTCTTCAGGTTTTGCTGGGCACTGTGG